>JASIGB010000487.1:0-7452 GCA_030045355.1 Bryobacteraceae bacterium | reverse complement strand
GCCGACGATGCACGCCGAGCTCTTCCGCAAGTGCGACGACGTTGTCGCAGCCCTTCAGCCGCTCCACCGCCATTTTCCGGAATGCCTTCGGGTAGTTCTTCCCTCGTCTCGTTGTTGCCACTCGCAGTTCCTTTCCCTGCAAAGTGTACCAATTTCGAGTGTCTCAATTTTGGGGTTCAGTCCACATGGGCAGCAGTATAGCCAGACTGGCTAAAACAATTCGAGGCATTGCTTTTCGTCAAGTCTACTCGGGTGCTTGTCCGAGCACAAGAAGGAAAAGCAGGGCTAGGGTGAAGTTTGTACTATTCCCGTATGGGCTACCGGGCCACGTGCGGGCTACATGTTCACGAAATCATCTTCAAGCGGAATGGCGTTGCTTGCGGCGGGAGCGGGAAGCTGCAATTTCGGCTTCGGGAGTGCGTGGGCGGAAGCGGACGATACCGCGGAACCGAGCGCGGCCAGATCGGCGGGTTTTGCCGAAATCGGGGCGGCTGCCGCGGATGCGCGTATTTTCGCGATCGCGCGCGCGCTGGAGGGGTTGTAGTCGCTGCCGCGTCCTCCTTCGCTGCCGCCGACCAGCGATCGCAGCTCCCGCGCGATATTCTGCAACGCTTCGGCCTGCGCCGACATCTGCTGGCTCGCCGACGCGCTCTGTTCGGCGCTAGCGGCATTGGCCTGCGTGACGCGATCCATCTCGGCGATGGATTTCGAGATATGCTCGATGCCGCGCGCCTGCTCCTGGCTGCCCAGGTTTACTTCATCCACCAGCGTTTTGACCTTACCGGCGCTCTCGGTGATGGCGTGGATCACTTGTGTGACATGTTGCAGCCGCTGGCTGCCCTGGTTGGACTTGGCGATGGATTCTTCGATCAGCGAAGCGGTGTCTTTGGCCGCCTGCGCCGAGCGCTGCGCCAGGTTCCGGACCTCGTCGGCCACGACCGCAAATCCCATCCCGGCTTCGCCCGCGCGCGCGGCTTCCACGGCCGCATTGAGCGCGAGAATGTTGGTCTGGAAGGCGATTTCGTCGATGACTTTGATGATTTTGGAGATCTTGTCGCTCGACCCGGTGATCTCCTGCATGGACTGAACCATCTCTTCGAGGGTGCGATTGCCTTCGGCCACGCGTTGGTCCACTTCGGCCATCACGGCCGCGGCGGTTTGGGAGTTTTCGGCGTTCTTGCGCGTCATGGACGTGATTTCTTCGCTCGAGGACGAGGTTTCTTCGAGCGATGAGGCCTGCTCGGAGGCGCCTTGGGCGAGCGTTTGGCTGGAAGAAGCGACCTGGCCGGCCGCGCTGGTGATCTGCTCGGCGCCTTCAGCCAGGTGGGATGCCACGCCGCGGAGCTGCTGTGTGGCGCGGACCACTACCAGCAAGACGATGGGCGCGATGGCGATCGCCAAAATCAGAAGGCAATACGCCATCCAATGCGCGCGCGAGGATACCGCCGCGCCGCGCTCGGAGGCCTGCTGCATCAAGTCCTTCTGCGCCCCCACCAGGTCGTGCGCGGACGCTTCGAGGGCGGTCAAGGATTTGTTGGAGTTGTCGTTGTAGATTTGCAGTGCTCCTTTGAAATTGCCCTCCGTCGCTGCCGCGGCCACCTGCTCGAAATAACCCTTGAAGTTGGGAAGCTCGGACTGCAGGGACGCGACGTCTCTTTTGCCTTGTTCGGTCTGGAGCAGGGGCGCGAGTTGGGCGATTATGTCTTCCACCCCTGCGGCGCGCGATTCGAATTCCTGCTTGTTGGCGGCGACCTTGTCGGGAATCTTGTACAGCGCAAATAGCATCACGCCGCGCTGGCAGCTCCGCATGCGAAAGAGTTGGCCCTCCAGTTCGCTGATCAGGAAGATCTTCTTGGCGGTTACGTCAGTGGCGCCCTTCAGCTCCCCGCCGAGCCCGGAGACCGAATATAGATACGCTCCCGCTAGGGTAACCGCAATCAGCAACATCGCTGAAAGGCCCAGCATCAATTTTTTTCCGATTGTCATCGCCGATATCTCCTCTTATTGCTCCCCACTGATCTCATCGGACCGCCAGGGTACTCATTGCAGCCAGCTCCGCCGCTACTTTATCGAGCGGCAGCACGCGGTCGACCGCGCCCAGCCGAATGGCCTCGCGCGGCATCCCGAATACCACCGAGCTCGCTTCGTCCTGCGCGATGGTTCGGGCTCCGGCGCGCTTCATTTTGAGCAACCCTTGCGCGCCGTCCGCACCCATCCCGGTGAGGAGGGCGCCGATGGCGTCGGCCTTAGCCGCCTCGGCCACCGATTCGAACAGCACGTCCACCGAGGGGCGCTGGTAACAGACGCGCGGCCCGTCGCGAATCTCGACGCGATACTCGCCACCCGCCCGGCGCAGAGTCATGTGAAAATTTCCGGGCGCCACCAGCGCCAGGCCCGCCGCGACGCGGTCGCCGTCGGCGGCTTCTTTGACGCGCAGTTTGCACAGGTCATTCAAACGATTGGCGAAGGCGAGGGAGAACACCGGCGGAATATGCTGCACGATCACGATGCCGGGCATATTGGCGGGGAGCCCCATGAGCACTTCGCGGATGGCCTCGGTTCCGCCGGTGGAAGCCCCAATGGCGATCACGGTGGAGCCGGCGGCTCCGGAAAACACCAGCGGCGTCGCCGGAGCAGCCACGCTCGACTGCGGCCTGGCGCTGCTAAAACGCGCCTGGGCGACGCCCAAACGCGCCTGCGCCGCCGCCCGAACCTTCTGCGGCAGGTCCTGTTTCAGCTCGCCCACCGAGTACGGGCCGCCGGGCTTGGCTAGCACCTCGACGGCGCCGCATTGCAGCGCCTCGAGCGCCGTTTGGCTGGAGGACTGCGCCAGCGAGCTGATCACGATCACCGGCAACGGATGGAAGCGCATCAGTTTTTTTAGGAACGTCAGCCCGTCCATGCGCGGCATTTCAATGTCCAGCGTCAGCACGTCCGGGCGCAGATTCAGGATTTTGTCGCGCGCGACATAAGGGTCCGGCGCCGTCCCCACCACCTCCAGATCCGGCTCGGCGGCCAAGGCCTCGGCGAGCATTTTGCGCACAATCGCCGAATCGTCGACGATCAGCACCCGGATTTTGCGCTCACTGGCCATCTCGGTTATTTCGCCTGCGCTAGGTCAGGCTCCCGGCGCCGCTCCCAGGCGCACCGAAATCGCCACCATCCCCTCGGGAATGAGGAAGCAGCGGTGCAAAGTCCCCTCGGGCGGCCAATCCTCCCACCCGGTGAGTTCGGGCGAAGAAAGCGCCAGCGTCGATTCCGGCCACAGCCGGCTCAACAGCGCGCCGCACAAGATGTTGGCCAGCTCCTGGATCACTTGGCCGCGTTGCGCATCGGTCAGCTCCTCGGCCTCCAGGCCGAGGAACGACGCAGCGATCGGATCCGCGGCCTCGACCGAGACACCCAGCAGCATCTCACCGCGATGCGAGCCCTCGAAGCCGATCCGGGCCGTCGGCGCCCCGGCCAGCCGGCCGTGCTCGCAGGCCGCCGCCTCGGCTGCGGTGAAGAACATGGTTTCCAGCACCTCAGCCGCGACTGTGTCCGCCAGCTGGTCCGCCGGCTGGCCGCCCTGGGGATCGCCTTCCAGTGTGTAGGTCGGTTTAACTTCCGGCATGGCGCTCTCCCAGTACCCGCTCCAGTTCTTCCCGCAGAGTCTCCGGGGTAAACGGCTTGGACATGTATCCCTGCGCGCCCAGCTCGATCATGCGCACGATGCGTTCGTTGGTCGCGTCGGTGGAAATCACCACCGCCGGCGTTCGCTTGAGCACCCCGTCGGCGCACAACCGGCGCAGCAGCTCTTCGCCGTTCATGCCCGGCATATTGATGTCGGTGAGAATCACATCCACCGGATGCGCCCCTAACGTCGCCAGCGCCTCGGCGCCGTCGGCCGCTTCCATGCACTCTCCGACTTCGAATCCGGACAGACCCAGCACGCGCCGGATGAAGCTTCGCATCACCGGCGAATCGTCCACGATCAGGACCGAATAGGCCATGGATCCCTCTCCCGCTCCTTTTTTTTCCGCTCGATCATCCCGCTCATTGCCGTTGCACTCCTCGAATTGAAGTTCATCCCGCGCTACGGGCGCGCGTCTTCGAAAGTACGCCGCTTGGGCTCATGGTTGCGCACCAGTTCCCTTTCGATTCCGCCTCCCTCCCGTACCCACAACCGGCCGGTCCCCACTTCCAGGCGCGTGGTGCGAGATACCTCCCCACCCACCGCTTCGCCCGAGATCAGAATTCCCGCCTTCCACAAAATGCGCCGCGCCGCCAGATAATTGCGCTTGCCGATCTGGAACACGCCCTGGCTGTCGAGCACTTGGGCGCCCCCCGTCAGTTGCACGATCATGCGCTTACCGTCGCCTCCGGCGGCCTTCACCGCCTCGATCAGGCGCGGGATGCCGGTGTCGGCGAACATGAAGGGATTCTGCTCGGCTTTCTTCGCGTCGATCGCCGATTCGGGCAGCATAAAATGCAGCAGCCCGCTCGCCCTGCTGACCGGATCGTGCATCGCCACCGCGATGCAGGAGCCGAGCGCGTAGGTCACCAGCACCGCCTCGGCGTCGCGCGTGGCTTTGCAGTCGGAGATGCCCACGATTACCGATGTCACCGCCAGAGCCTACCCCCACTTTCCTGTTTCTGCTGGCGGTACACCGCCGGACACACGTACTGCAGCCCGTGCTCGACGCCGGTGAGCGACTCGGAATGGCCCACAAAAAGATAGCCTCCGCGCGCCAGGCAGCCGGCCAGACGCTGGACGATATTCTGCTGGGTCGCCTTGTCGAAATACATCATCACGTTGCGGCAGAAGATCACCTGAAACGGCTCGCGCGCAGGGAACGGTTCGATCAGGTTCAGGCGCGCGAACTCGACGGTCTGCGCCAGTTCCGGCTTGATCTTGTAAAACCCCTGCGATTCGCCGCGGCCCCGCAGCAGATAAGCCCGCCGCCAGGCTTCCGGGATGTCGTCAAAGCGGCCGGCCGGGTAGACGGCGCGCCGCGCGAGGGCCAGCACGCGCGTGGAAATGTCGGTGGCCAAAATGCGAAACTGCCGCGTCCCATTTTTCGCCGGCGTCCGGGCGAGGGCCTCGGCCAGGCACATGGCGATCGAATAGGGCTCTTCGCCCGAGGAACAGGCCGCGCTCCAAAGGCGCAGCGCGGAAACCTCGCGCAGCTCTTCGTTCACCGCGCGCGCGAGAAACTCAAAGTGCGCGCGCTCGCGCAGAAAGCTGGTGTGATTGGTGGTCAGGGCATCGATCAGCTCGATCAACGCTTCGCCGGTCGAATCGGCCAGCACGTGGCGGTGATATTCGGCGAAAGTGCGGAAGCCGAGCTGGCGCAACTTCTTTCCCAACCGCGCGGCCACCAGCGCCTCCTTGCCGCGCTTCAGATCCAGGCCGAAGCGGTCGTAGGCCAGGTCGGCGATCTCGCGAAACTCGGCCTGGGTCAGCCGGACTTCCGCCGGCAAAACGGCCGCTGACGCCGGCGGGCGGGCGAGCTCATTCGCCGCCATGGCCCCTTCCATTCCGCGCGCCGAACAGCCCTTCGGGATCCAGTATCAATCCCACCCGGCCATCGCCCAGGATCGCGCCGCCCGCGACGCCGGGAATGTTGCGCATGCCTTCGCCCAAGCTCTTGATCACTACCTCCTGCTTGCCGATCAGCTCGTCCACCATCAGGCAGAACAGCTTGGTTCCGCTTTCCGCGACAATCAGCAGGCTCTCCCAGGGATGCTGGCGCTGGGGCGTGACATGAAAACGCTGGTGCAGCCGGATCACCGGCAGCAGCGTGCCGCGTACCATGGCCATTTCCTGGCGCCCATGGATGGTGGAGATGGCTTCTTCGGACGGCTGCAGCATTTCGCGCACCGCAAACAGCGGGACGATGTAGCGCTGATCGCCCACCCCCACTACCAGCCCGTCGATGATGGCGAGCGTCAACGGCAGCTTCAGCAGAAAGGTGGTGCCTTGGCCCGGTTGGGAGAGCACGTCGATGCGGCCACGCAGCTTCTGCACCTGTTTGCGCACCACGTCCATGCCCACGCCGCGCCCGCTGACGTCGGTGATTTTGTCGGCGGTCGAAAAACCGGGCTGAAAGATCAGCGCGAAGATCTCGTTTTCGGCCAGCTCGGCGCCGGCCGGGATGAGCCCCTTGTCGCGCGCCTTGCGCAGAATCTTGTCCCGCGCCAGGCCCCGCCCGTCGTCGGACACTTCAATCACGATGTGGCCGGCTTGGTGGCCCGCTTTCAGCCGCACGTGCGCGAGCGCCGGCTTGCCCGCGGCCACGCGCTCGGCGGGCGTCTCGATGCCGTGGTCCACCGAGTTGCGCACCATGTGCATCAGCGGATCGGCCAACTCCTCGACAATGTTGCGGTCGAGTTCGGTTTCTTCGCCGGCCAGATCGAGCTCCACCTGCTTGGCCGCCTTGCGCGAGAGGTCCCGCACCAGCCGCGAGGTTTTTTGGAACAACTGCCCGATCGGGATCATGCGCATCGACATGGCGGTGCGCTGGATATCGTCGGTGATGCGCGCCAGTTGCGAAAGATTGCGCTGTAGCCGGGGCTTCACGCCGGCCGCGAGATCGGGATCATGGCGCACCAGCGACTGCGAGATCACCATCTCGCCCACCATGTCCACCAGGTAGTCGAGCTTGGCCGTCTCCACCTTGATGGAACGCGGTCCGGAAGCCTTGGCTTCGGCCGCCTTGGCGGGCTCGGCGGCCTCGGCCGGTGTCTCGGCGGCCGCTGTCTCGGAATGTGTCTGTGGCGATGCCACTTCGCGCGCGAGCTCTGCCAACCCGGGCGTCGCCGGCGCAGCCAGCGCGGGGGCCGGTTCGGTCACCTGCGGAACGGCGGGAGTCTCTCCCGACACCAGGCCGCGGATGGCGGCCAGCAGGTTTTCCGCCTCCGGAGCCGCGGGCGTCTTGCCGCTCTGCAGCATGGCGTCCAGTTCCGACATCCACACGTTCAGATAATCCTTGCTTTCGAGAATCCGATCCACGATCGCCGGCGTAATGGCGAGCTTGGAATTGCGCGCCAGATCGAGCACCGTCTCGACTTCGTGCGCCAGGTCGCGCACGGCATTCAGGTCGAGAAATCCCGCCATGCCCTTGATGGTGTGAAAGCCACGGAAGATGGCGTGAATCGCCTCGGCATTGGCGGGGTCCTGATCGAGCGTCAGCAGTTGCAGCTCGATGCTGGTGAGATGCTCGCGCGACTCGACGATGAAATCGCCGATCAGCTCCGGATCGCTGGCCAAAGGATTAGCGGAGCCGCCGCCGGCCCCTGTCCCGGCCCCGGCGGATTTCTGCTCAGACTCCACGCTCATCTCGTCTCCCTCTTGAAAGCCCGCGCTCGACTGCCCGCACTCTGAATCCGCAACTACTGGCGCACCAGATGGGGAACCGGAAAGCCGGTGCGGGTGGTCTTCTTGCTGGACTCGTCGTTGGGCGCGATGCA
>JASIGB010000486.1:0-5892 GCA_030045355.1 Bryobacteraceae bacterium | reverse complement strand
AGCTCGGATAGACCTGATTTCCGGCCGAATTGGGATTGGGATCGATGGGAATCTGATAATAATCCTGGCGTAACGACGCGACCAATCGAAATTGGTTGGAGGGGCTGGCGTTGAGGATCAGCGACGCAAACCCGCCATAGCCATTGTCGGCGTCGTGAACCACCTGTCCGATGGGCGCCTGCAGGCCGTAATCGCTGCGGTTGCCGTTGAGGCTCACGTAATAGGCGAAGGTCTGGCTGTGGCTGGCGAAGCTGAGTTGATCGTTGGTTTGATACCAGTTGCCGAAGGACGTGATGAGCTCGCCCTCATCGTTGCTCTCGAAACCGCTGCGCGGAACGATGTTGAAAATTCCATAGGTGCGATCCCCGTATTCGGCATCGTAACTGCCGCGCTGGACCTCCAGATAATCGATGTCCTTGGGATCGATCTGCGGGCCCAGGTTGGTGGCGATGTTGGTGTTGGGGATCGGAACGCCGTCAATCAGCCAATCCACCTGATGGCCGCCCCGCATGTGGAGCATGTCATGAGTCACGTAAGCAGCCGGCACATAGTCGGTGATCATGGCCATGCTGTTGGTGCGGTCTGCGCCGGGAGTGAGCGCGATGTCCTGGCGGTCCACCAGCGTGGTCGGCGTCACTGAGTCCATGTTAATAGCTTCAGCCTGGCCGACGACTTCGGTTGACTGGCTCACCGGCGCAATTGCCAACTGGAAATGCAAGATCGGCGAAGAGCTCGACTCGACCGTTAGGTTCTGTTCCTCATTTGCAAAATTAGCTTGACTGACCGTGATCCTGTAATCGCCCACCGGCACGGCGGGGAAGGTGAATTCGCCGTTGTCGTCGGACTGCGCGGTTTGCGTGTAATCCGAATTCACGGCTTTCAAAGTTACGGTGGCTCCGGCCAGGGGCCTGTGCTGCGGATCGTGTACAACGCCTTGCACCCTGCCAAAAATAGCCGCTTGGAGCAGTGAACAACAGATGAGAAGATTCGCCACACACAAATAAAGCATAAATTTTCGCATAAAGTCTCCCTTTTGTCGTCGTAGATGCATCGGCCGCACCAAGCCGGTTCCCCCGCGCCGAAGCCCGGAGTTCACCCACCTTAAGCCGAGCCGCGATCGGCCGGCTATGATTCACGCGTCAGTGAAGGGAGCGGGGGCGGGCGCTGATAGCGCCACGCGAAAAGGGAGGCGTGGGCGCGGCGCGGCGGAAGTTCCGTGGTGAGTTGGAAGGCCGCTGAACGCATCCCGGCAACGCTGGAGGCTTTCGGAACCACGGAGGGGGAAGACGAGAGGAAGGTGAGAAGCTGCTGGCAGCCGCACGGGCACCGCGGCGTGGCGTCCCACGCCGGACCGTCCGCTGGCATCGCTTGCGACAGTCCGTAGCTTCGATGATCCTTGCGCCGGCAGCAGGCACAGACGCGCGCGGAGCAATCTTTGGACCGCGCCGAGAACAGCGGGGCAAGCGGAATCAGCAGCCATGAGACGAGCAACAGAGCCGCGGTGACATTTCGTGGCAACCGCTGCCCCAGCGCTAGGCTCGCCGCTCGTCTCATTAGCAGAAGAATCCCCTACTTGCCGCCGGCGCCCATTACCTTCACGTCGTGGAGCGAATAATCGCCGTCATAGACGGTAGCCATGATGCGGTCGCCGGGTTTCACTTTGTCGATGATGGAGGGATTGTCCACCTTATAATCCATGGTCATGGCATTCATCCATCCCTCCACTTTTTCGCCGGCCACTCTCATGCTTTTGTCATTCTTGTCAACGGACACCACCTTGCCGTGGAACGTGTATTGCTTCTTGCCCGCGGAAGACTGGCCGAACGCGAGCGCGGCCAACAGCAAAGCGGCGCCCAAAAGGGAAATGAATCGAGACATTGCTTTCATAAACACTCCTATGCTGAACGTAAAATTCCTGGAATAACGCTGCGCGCTCGCCTGCCGGCAGGGTGCACCACGAGGCCGCGCGACCATCCAAACGGCAGAGAGAGAACGATTAGCCGAGGGGGCTGGGAGGGCCGCGTTTTTCGCCCGGGCGGCTATAAGAGGCACGGGCTATCGACGCCAGCCCGACGCTGTGGGCGGGATGGCCAATCAAACCGAAGAGGATCGGCGGCCGTGATCCAAGACCAGTGACGAGGCGATTGGCCGGAAAATTCGGCACGCTGGGGAACAGCGGGCACGGCAAGCTTCGCAGAGACGGTCCGGCCGGGGAGTCCGCGCCGGGCATCGAGCGGCTTTGTATCGAACAATGGTGTTTTCCCGCACGCCGGCAGCAGGCCGGAAGGTTCGAATCGCCGCCGGAGGCGAACACCGCCGGGCTCACCAGCGAAAAGCCGAAGAGCGCGATCAGCAAACCTGCTGAGATGCGGTGCATTGCCATGAGTGTACACCCGTGGTGAGGGCCTTGCCAATCTCAATGCGGGTCGTGCCGGTGCAAGTGCGGATGCGGATGCGGGACCTCGCTGCCCTCGTGCACGTGATCGTGCACCCGCACCAATCCCGTTCGCTCCAGCAGCGCGACGTCGTGCAGCACTTCGAGCGGCGAGCCTTCGCCCGCTACACGGCCGCTCTGCAACACATAGCAACGGTCGGCAATGTCTTCCAAGGTGTCCATATCGTGCGTGGCCGTAATCACGGTCTTGGCACCGTCTTTCCAAGAAGCCAGCAACGCGACAATCTCGCCTTGGCTCAGAGGATCGAGCGCGGCGGCAGGCTCGTCCAGCAGCAATACGTCGGGGTCGCTCACCAGCACCGACGCCAGCGCCACGCGCTTCTTTTCCCCGCCGGATAACCGGTGCGGCGCGCGATCCCGCAAATGAGCGATGCCCATGGATTCGAGCGCCGCCTCCACGCGGTCGCGAACCCTGCCTTTCGGCCAGCGGAGCTGGAGCGGGCCGAAAGCCACTTCGTCGAAAACACTGGGGTTGAAGAGCTGCACGTCGGGATTCTGGAAAACCAGACCCACGCGCCGCCGAAAACTGAAGAAAAACGCTTCGTCCTCGAAAACGCGGTCGGTCAAACTCTGTCCGAAGAATGAGATTTCGCCGCGTTCCGGAAATGCGAGGCCCGCCAGCAAGCGCAGCAGCGTGGACTTGCCCGATCCGTTGGCGCCCAGCAGGGCCACGCGCTCGCCCGCGGCCACCTGCATGGAAAGGCCGTTGAGAGCCGCAACCTGGTGATAGCGGTACGTGACGTCGCACGCCCGAAATGCTGGAACCGTTTCGCTCACCGGCCCAACCAGATTGTCGCGGCGGCCGCGGCGGCGAACGCGGCCAGGGCCAGCCAGTCCTTCGCTTGGAGAGCGGGATCGTCCAGCAGGCGGACGTCACCGCGAAACCCGCGCGCTTGCATCGCCAGATGAACCTCGCCGCTCAACTGAATGCTTTTGTCGAGCAGCAGGCCGGCGCTGGCGGCGGCCAGGCGGCGGCGGTCGGCAGGTTCCAGGACTCCGATCCAGCGCGCCTCGCGGGCTTCAAACATTTCTTCCGCCGTTTGTGCGAGCAGGAAAATATAGCGCCACGTCATCCCCACGATCGCCACCAGGACCGCGGGAACGCGAAACCAGCGCAGCGCGCGCAGCAGTTGCGGCCAAAGCGTGGACAGGATCAGCAGGGCGGCCAGCGTGGCGGCCGTCTCGGCGCGCAGAATGAGGAAGGCCGCGGCCCGCAGCCCCTGTACCGACGCCACCCAGCTCAGCGCGGGAACGCGGAAGACCGCCTCGCCCGAGACGAGAAAAACGGCCGGCAGCGCGAGGACGCCCGTAAACGCCAGCACGGCGATCCACACTCGGGCGGCGAGCGCGCCGATGGAAATACGGCAGGCCATGGCGAGCAGCGCGCAGCCCGCCAGCAATCCGGCCAGCGCCGATAGACGATGCACGGAAATCGCCGCGCAAACCAGCAACACCGTTCCGGCCAGCTTCACTCGCGCGTCCAACGGTTGCAACAGGCCGGCGCGTTGGGCGGCTTCCTCGGCAAAAAGCGCGTCGCGGAACACGTGCAGCAGGCTGCGGATCGTTTTATCTACGAAATTCCGGCGCCGCCGGCGCCCTGCTTGCAGCGCTTCGCCCGAGCGCACGGCCATGCGGCGCTCGGTGAACCACCACACCGCCAGGGCGAGCAGAACGATTAAGCCGACGCCAATCATCGCGGACAGCAAATAACCCAGCGGCGCGCCACGGATAAATTTCGGCGCGTAATCCGGCAACGGCGCTGTCCATAAGTGGTACAGCCGCGCCAAACCAGGCGGCACGCGATTTGTTCCCAGCTGGGCCGGGCTCCATTCGCCCCACGCGCTTCCCACGGCTAGAATTCCCAAGGGCGTCAGAACCAGCAGGCCGCCGAGCGCGAGCCAAAGTCTCCACGCCGCCGGCCAACCGTTTTCACGCGGTGCGGCGGGAGCAGCGCGATCGGGGGCGTCAGGCGCTGTCAAAAGCAACAAGGCTGGTTCCACGCGTTGCAGCCACGCTACGAGGCCGGAGGAAATGATCAATTCGGCGAGCCCGGCGAAGCTGAGATGCCCGACGAGCATCGCCGGAATCGCGATGCCGAGGCCGTACGGCGCATACAGCGGCGCTCCGGAAGCGTCGTGGAAGAACATGGGCTGGATCCCGAACTCCACCGCCGCGCACAGCGCCGCCAGATTGATCGCGATGTATCCGGCCAAGCCTGCCGCAAATACTCGCCTGCGCGAACCGAGGGGCGCCCCGCGCGAGGCGAGCCGGTAAACCGCGTACGCCACGAGCGATCCCACAATCGCCATGTTGAAGCAGTTCGCTCCGATGGCCGTAATTCCGCCGTCGCCAAAGAACACGGCTTGAATCACGAGCGCCACCGAGATGGCGATCATCGACGCCCACGGCCCGAGCACGATCGCCGCCACGCCCATACCCACTGCATGGCCGGTGGTCCCGCCCGGCAGCGGCAGGTTGAACATCATAATGACGAACGCGAACGCGGCGAAAACCGCAAGCAGCGGAATCATCCGCGTGTGCAGCATGCGCTTGACGCGGCCGAGAGCAAGGAACCAAAAAGGCGTGGCCGCGCCGAACAGTCCGGCGCAGGTGGATGGACTCAGGTAGCCGTCGGGAATGTGCATAACGCACGAGGGGACGCAATCTCGGGATCATCCCACCGGCAGCTTAGCACGATTATCCAGCCCTCGCCCTCAGGCCGGAATCACCTGGCTACGGCGAGCTGCGGCTGCCGCTGCTGGTGAGTCAGAAACCACTGGTAGGTGGCGGCGATTCCCTCTTCCAGACCGATCTTCGCCCGCCAGCCGCGCGCGCTCAGCCGCGACACATCCAGCAGCTTTTGCGGGGTGCCATCGGCTTTCGACGCGTCGAAGACCAGCCGCCCCTCGAAGCCCACGATGCGGCAAATCAACTCGGCGAGCTGCCGGATGGTGACGTCCGACCCGACCCCGACGTTGATCATCTCCGGCTCGTCGTAGTGCAGCATCAAGAACACGGCGGCATCCGCCATATCGTCTACGTGCATGAATTCGCGCCGGGGCGTGCCGCTGCCCCAAACCACCATCTCGCTAGCCTGCGCGAGGCGAGCTTCGTGCGCCTTGCGCATCAACGCGGGCAGCACGTGCGAGGATTGGAGATCGAAATTATCCTCGGGCCCGTACAGATTGGTCGGCATCAGGCTGATGGCGTGGAAGCCATGCTGTTTTCGATACGCCTGCGCCAGCTTGATACCGGCGATCTTCGCCACCGCGTACCATTCGTTGGTCGGCTCCAGCGGGCCGCTGAGCAAACATTCTTCCCGCATGGGCTGCGGCGCGAGGCGCGGGTAAATGCACGACGATCCCAGGGCTTCCAGCTTTTTCACGCCGTGCCGGAACGCCGCGTCGATCACGTTTAGCTCGATCGCCAGATTGTCG
>JASIGB010000485.1:0-3105 GCA_030045355.1 Bryobacteraceae bacterium | reverse complement strand
CGATTGGATCAAGCTCTTTCCGGCCGGAGCGTACTCGTTCACTCCCGACGGCAAGGATGAATACGAAGTAACTTACCCGCTGCCGGTCGTCAAAGCGCTGGTGGACGAAACGCACAAGCTAGGAAAGAAGGCGGCGTGCCACGTGTATGGCGGTCAGGGCCTGCAAAACGCGATCACCGCGGGCTGCGACACCATCGAGCACGGCTTCGGCCTGGACCAGGAGATGCTCAACACCATGGTGGCGAAGAAGCTGTATTACGATCCCACGATTGTGCGCTACACCGAGCCGGGCATCGATGATAACGATGCACGCAACACAGGCGGCAAGTATCGCATCATTCCGATCTTCGAACGGGCCACGCGCCTGGCGGCAGCCACGCAAGGGTTGAAAATTATGTCCGGCAGCGGCGCGGACGGCGCAACTTTTGCTCACGGCACGCAGGCGCTGGAAATCGAGGCGCTGGTGAAAATTGCCGGGCTGAGACCGCTACGAGCAATTCAGGCGGGAACCATCATCAATGCGGAAGCCTTAGGTTGGCAGAATCAGATCGGCACGATTCAAAAAGGCAAGTACGCGGACATCATTGCGGTTTCAGGCGACCCGCTCGCGGATATCACCGAACTGGAGCGCGTGAAGTTCGTGATGAAGGGCGGCAAGGTGGTGCGAGACGACTTGGAAGAAGCCGGAAGGAGCCGCTAGCGTGAAATCCAGTTTCAGCGTTGATTCTGCGCTGACGTCTCCGGATTCCCAGTCACCGTCACGGTAACATCTTGCGTGGTGAACAACTGTCCGTCAAAAGCAATTGCGCGGAGCACGTAAGTACCCGGAGCGCTGAAAGTCGCCTTCGAGGTCAAATGGATCGCTTCTCCATGCACGACCGGACTATTGGGCGCATCGAAAGTCACTTTGCCCGGTCCCCGGTATTGAATCCATTTGATGTCCACGCCCATCGGACGCCGCGGCGAGTCACTGCGCGCAGCGTTGGAATTGTTGCGACGGTATGGTTTTGGCAGCCCGTCATCGGTGGCAACGGCCGTCAACGTGGCTCCACTCGAGAGTGTCGCGCTGGCAACGTCGGCTTTGGCTTCGAGAGTTGGTGGCTTGTTGTTGGGATCGCGAACGCCGCCTTCCATGTTCTCCACCAATACGTCCGGACTAAGCTCCCATTCGGGTTGCAGCCATCCCTTGGCTTGATCGGTACGGCCGTGCGAAGTCAAGGTCCACACCACTTTCTCTTCTTTATTCCAGTCGGCCGGCACCACCACCCGGAACAGGAATCGTTGCCGCCTGGGATAGAAATGCGTGGGCTGGCCTTTGTCCCCGAAAGTTTCGCCGCGGAGGGTAAAAGAGTTCTGCGGGCCGATCGGAATGTCGACTTCCTCTTCGTAATTGCGGTTCAGGTAACCGAAAACCAGGCTATAGGTGCCGTCGGCATTGTGCTCCCAGCCTTCAAATATCGGAGCGACGTTCTGCCCGCGCGCGTATTGCACCTGGGCGTTCGCCTCAAATGCCGCGAGTAAGCAGGCCAGAGCGGCGAACCGCATTACTTAGTACCCGCCACGGTCTGCTGTTTTGCTTTGCGCTCCGCGACCTGCTTCTGGAACTCGGCGTCGGAAAGATAGTAATAGCTGACCCACGCGCCGCCCATTTCATCGATGGTCCGCTGTCCGTAGGTAATCGTGTTGTCCGGATCGGGGTTGAACTTGTTGTTAGCTGAGTTGTTGTACCACGAAATCAGGTGCAGGATGGTTCCGGCGGGCAACAGCGGCTGTTCGTCTTCTCGATAGATATACACCAAATGCCAGTTGAACTGGTACCTGCTCACGCAGCTCAGCATTTCCACCTTGTGGCCGCTCGGATAGATGGCTTCCATACACGACGCCTTACCGCGGTTGTGCATATGAGGCTGGAACGACAGCAGCCGAGCAGGCTGCGTTAATGTCTGGTAGCCATCGAAGCGGATGTTATCGGTGTTAGGCGGGAGGTCGATATCCTTCGGGTCTCCAACCTTTTCGGTGACTTCAATATAATGCGGCACGTATCCTTTGGGATAAAGCTCCAGCGCCAGCGCAATATTGACGGCCGTGTCCTGGCCAATGGCGTGAAGATGAAGGTTGAAATTGAATTTCGTCCCTGCCTTGATTAAACGGCCCGCACCGTCCGGGAACACGTCGGCGTTTTTGCCGAGCGCGTATTCATTGAGGAAGACGCCTTGGACGTTGTCGCCTGAATCGGGATCATCGTCGTGTTTCATGGAAGTCGTGGCATGGTGCACGGCGCGGAAGCCCTTGAGCGGCTTAATTTCGATGCCCTTGATGTAGCGATCCTCCGTCAACCCGGAATCGACCAGGACGTCTACCCAGCGGTCAGACGCCTGAGCGGGCACAATCTCGTCTTTCGGCAGTTGCACAACAAGATCTGGGCGAATGTGCCAGCGATCGGAATCGTCAAATTTTCGGGGAGCCGGCATGTCCTTGGGGTCGCCTTTGGGAGATCCATCGTTCACCCAGGCCACGATGGTGGCGATTTCCTGGTCGGTGAGCGAGGCATCGTTCTTGAAATCTTGAATGCCGACGTTCTTGTCGATATACCAGGGCGGCATTTCCCGCGCGAGCACCTTCTGCCTGATCGATTTCGCCCACGGCCGCGCTTCCTCATAAGTGAGTAGCGACATCGGGGCGAACGTGTTGGGCCGGTGGCATACCTGGCATCGGCTCTGCAAGATAGGCGCCACGTCTTTAGTGAACGTGACCTGTGCCTGGGCGGACATTGCGGCCAGCGCAATCCCTAAGGAAATGATGATCTTCACCCTGCACCCCCTGGGCATTGATGCTAGCCCTCCGAGACTTCCGCGTCAAGCGGGCCCGCCGCGGCCCGCCGCGGCCGGCGGCATCTCTGTCGGCATCTCTGTCGGTAGCTTTTGTAGTTGTCCGGTTTTATTAACACGTTAGTTGTCCGGTTTGGTTTCACGCCACCCTCTCCGCCTTTGACTTGGAAGAAGGAACTTTACTACCCGTCACCGTGGCGGTGGGAATGTGGGAATCGCCAGCGGCGATTTCCAAGGGGCGGTGGGAGCGGTGGGAAACCTGGGTTTGGTTTTCCAT
>JASIGB010000484.1:0-3498 GCA_030045355.1 Bryobacteraceae bacterium | reverse complement strand
TGGCCGTCGGCGAAAGAAGCGTGGGGCTACGAGGAAGAAGACCAAGCCGCGGCGAATTTGTGGGGGCACGGGCTGGGCCTGGCGCAATACGATCAGCCGGTGATATCACGCATCTGGTCGCTCGATCATCCGCTGGAGATCAAGGAAGGGATGGTGTTCGCGCTGGAGACGCAGCACGGCAAGCCGTATCAGTGGGGCGTGCGCATCGAGGAGATGCTGATCGTGCATAAGGACGGGGTGGAGATCGTGTCGAATTTTCCGGTGCAGCAGATCACCGTGGTGGACCCCATGCCGGGGTATTCCGATTACGGCAAGCGGCCCGGAACATAAATGAGCTTCATTGTTAGATTTGCGGGACCCGAGCCGCGGAGCAAGTCGTGGGCTTGCTCTGCGGACAGCGGCCGCGGATTCCGGTGAATCCGGAAGCGCTCAAGGGTCCGTCGGTCATATAATTCTTCGTTTGGAGGACCTCATGTCACAACAGCAACCCTGGAAGACGGATCAATGGTTCGTCAGCCCTTGGGATTTTGAAAGCGCGGTCCGCGATCAGCTCCATTTCGCGGACAAAATCAAGTTCCACGACATCACGCTGCGGGATGGAGAGCAGCAGACCGGCGTCATCTTTAACAAAGACGATAAGATTCGGATCGCCGAAGCGCTGGCCGAAGCCGGCGTGCATCGAATTGAAGCCGGCATGCCGGTGGTGTCGCCGAGCGACACCTCCGCCATCAAGGAAATCGTGAAGCGCAACCTGGGACCACAGATTTTTGCGTTCTCGCGCTGCATGGTGGACGACGTCAAGCGCGCGGTGGATTGCGGAGTCTCAGGGATCGTGATGGAAGTGCCCTCCAGCACGCACATCATCGAGTATGCCTACAAATGGCCGCTGGAACGGGCCATCGATCTTTCCATCGAATCGACGGCGTACGCGCATTCGCAGGGTCTTGAAGTGGTGTTCTTTCCGATCGACTTCAGCCGCGCCGAAATGAAATGGGTTCTCGATCTGATCCTGCGCGTGGCCAATGAAGGACACATGGATGCGCTCGCGCTGGTGGACACTTTCGGCGTCGTCTCGCCGCATGCTATGCAATACCTGGTGCGCGAGGTGAAGAAGCGGGTCAACAAGCGGCTGGAAGCTCACTTCCACATGGATTTCGGAATGGGCATCGCGAACACCATCATGGCACTGGCCGAGGGGGTGGAAGTGGTGCATTCCACCGTGCTCGGATTGGGCGAGCGCGCGGGCAACGTGCCGATCGAAGAGACCGCCATGGCGTTGCTCACGCTGTACGGCATCGACACCGGCCTGAAGTACGACAAGCTGTACGGGCTGGCGCGGCTCGTGGAGCAGCTTTCCGGACACAAAGTAGCGAGCAACCGCCCGGTGGTTGGCGAACAGTTGTTCCAGATCGAGTCCGGCATCATCGCAAGCTGGTGGCAGAACTGCGGGGCCGACCACCCCACCGAGCTCTTCCCGTTCCATTGGGACGTGGTCGGGCAGCCGCCGGCCAAAGTCGTGCTGGGAAAAGGAAGCGGTATCGATTCCATCAAGGCCGCGCTTAAAGGAATCGGCGTGCAGGCCACCGAAGAAGAAGCGCTGCAGGTCGTGGCGGGAGTCAAGGAGTTTTCGCTCCAGCACAAGCGTCTTTTGACGGACGAAGAGTTCCGGTCGGTGGTCGCAAGAGTGCTTCCCCACAAGATCGGCGCACAAGCCGTCCCCGCCTAAGGAGCCGTTCCATGTCGAGATATTTGGCGCTGGCCGCTCTTACCGCGGCTACCGTGCTGAACGCGCAGACCACGCGGCCCGATTGGGCGTTCCTCACTCCCGACAAGCAACAGCCGCCCGCGGTCGAAGAAAGCGGTCCGATTCGCATTCCCGGCAGCTCCAAAGAATATACGGCCGCCCAGATCGACGATCTTTCGAATCCGCCCGATTGGTTTCCTGACGAGCATGCGCAGCCGCCCTCGATTATTCAGCACGGCAAGGGAGCAGCGCTCGCCTGCGGCGCCTGCCATCTGATGTCCGGCCATGGCCATCAGGAATCGGCCGATCTGGCCGGGCTCAACGCCGAATATATCGTTCATACGATGAACGATTTCAAAAGCGGCGCGCGCATCGATCCGGCGCGCATGAACGTGATCGCGAAAGCGATGCCGGACGAAGACATCCGGGAAGCGGCGGAATGGTTCGCGGCCTTGAAGCCCGGCGGTTGGATCAAGGTGGAGGAAACCGACACGGTGCCCAAAAGCTACGTCAGCGTGAAGGGCCGGCAGCGATTGCCGTTGCCCGGCGGCGGCACCGAGCCGTTGGGCAATCGCATTGTCGAACTTCCGCAAGACGTCGCGCGAGCCACCAGCCGCGACCCGCACTCCGGGTTCATCGCCTACGTTCCCGAGGGCAGCCTATTCAAAGGCGAGGCCCTGGTGAAGAACGGCGCAGGCGGCAAAACTATTCAGTGCGCGATTTGTCACGGCGACAATTTACAGGGCCTCGGCGACGTACCGCGCATCGCCGGGCTGCATCCGGCCTATGTCGCCCGCCAGCTTTACGCTTTCCAAACCGGCACGAATCACAGCACATCGTCGGCGCTGATGAAGAAAGTGGTTGCCAATCTGACGGCCGGCGACATCCTCGCGATTTCCGCCTACGCGGCTTCGCTGCAATAGATCCCAAAGGAGACAAGATCATGACCGTGAAAATCTTTACGATAACGCTCGCCTGCATGACGGGCGCCGCGCTCGCGCAAAATTCTTCCAACATCGACAAGTTCGTGATCTCGGGCCCCGCAGCCAAAAAAGCCATGACGCGAGAGATCAATGCGGACACGGCTGAAAAGATCGTCAACGCCTGCGTGGACTACGCCAAAGAGCACAACATTGCGGTAAGCGTGTTCATCCTCAATCCCACCGGCCAGATTGTGCACGCGCATCGCATGGACGGCCAGGTTCCAATCAACGTCGAAACCGCGCTGCTCAAGGCGAAAAGCGTGCTCTACACGCGCGATTCCACACATGCGCGCGCCAATATGGTGGCGAACAATCTGGCTCTGCAACTGCGCTGGTCCGATATCGGCGTGTTTCCGACATCCGGTGGATTGCCCATCGTGGTCGACGATCAGATGATCGGCGCCATCGGCGTGGGCGGATCGAACCAGGATGAAGAGTGCGCTTACGCCGCGCTCACCAGTGTCGTGGGGCCGCAACCGCCGCTCGCGCCGAAGCTTCCTCCCCCTCCGCCGCAAGCCCGGCCATGAATTCTAACCGCCGGCGAGGACTGGCACTCGGCGCCGCGACTTGGGAACCGACGGCTGAGCGGCGGGCGCATCGTCCATGGGCAGGCTGAAGCGGCGGACGCCATCGTAAGCGTAGAGCGCGCCGGCCACCGCGCCCGCGGTCGGCACCAGCCCGATTTCGCCCGCGCCTTTGGCGCCGTAGCCGCCCACTTCATCGGGAACTTCGATCAGGATGACGTCGATTCTGGGCGTGTCTTTGGCTTTC
>JASIGB010000483.1:0-4803 GCA_030045355.1 Bryobacteraceae bacterium | reverse complement strand
CGGCATCGCGCTCGGAACCGCCGCCGCTTATGCCGCGGCCCGCACCATGCAATCGCTGCTCGCGGGCGTCCAGCCGGACGATCCCCGCACGTTCCTCGCAACTGTCGCTGTCGTGATCGCGATGACCCTCGCCGGAAGCCTTGCGCCCGCAATTCGCGCCGTGCTGGTGGATCCCATTGCAGCGATTCGTGCCGAATAAAGCGTCGGCTACAATAGCGGATTGCAGCCCAGCTTCCTACAGCGCTATCTTGCGGCTTTCCATCGCATCGAGGGATGGTTCTCTTATGATGCGGCGCTTATGTTCATGGCTTATCACCAGCTCCTGGCCGAGCACGGGTTCGCCGCGAACGTGCTGGAGATTGGTGTGCATCACGGCCTCTCCACCATCGCTATCGCCGCGCTGCGGTCGGCGGACGCGAAGCTCTATGCGGTCGACCTGTTTGAAAACCTCCAGTCGCAAAATGTATCCGGCTCGGGAGCCGGCAATCGCGCGATTTTCGAGCGTAATATGCGCGAGTTTTTCGAGAACATCGACTTCATCATTCCCATCACTGGCGCTTCCGGTTCGCTCGCTCGCTCCAGCTTTGCAGGCGATTTCTCCTTCTGCCATGTGGACGGCGGCCATTCGCGCGCCGAAACTTTTCACGACCTCGAGCTAGCTGCCTCACTACTCGTGCCCGGCGGCCTGGTCGCCCTCGACGACTATTTCAACCCCGAATTTCCCGGCGTCTGTGAAGGCGCCGTCGAGCTCCTGGTCCGCAAGCCCGGCGTGCTGACGCCCGTCGCCCTGGCCTACAACAAAGTGCTGTTCCAGAAGCAACCCGCCCCGTTCGATCTCAACGCCGCATTTTGGAAAACGTTTCCGGCCATTCCTCACAAGATCGTGGAAATGTGGTCCTCGCCCGCGGTGTTGTTCACCGATATTTTCCGCTCTTATTTCGATTTGTACGCTTCCACGCCGGATTGTCTCGAAGCTATGGGAGCCTCAGGCGCTCGCGCCGTTCTTTCCACCGCCAAGCGCCGCTTGGAGGCGCGTCCCGGCTCCTCCATCACCTTGCCGGTCGAAGTCTCCAACGTCTCGAAAGAAGCTTTCCCCTCGGGCGAGCGTGTCTTCGGACTCTCCTATCATCTGCTATCGGCGGACGCGAAGCTGCTCCAGCATGACAACGATCGTTCCTATTTGCCCGCCGCACTCCAACCCGGCGGCAAGGTTACCATCCAGCTCCCGATTCAGATTCCGCGCGCGAAGGGGCTCTATCAACTCGAGCTGGATCTGGTCTGGGAGCAGGTCATGTGGTTCAAAGACGTAGGCAATCCCGCCCCGATCGTGGAATTGGAAGTATCCTAAAAGAGTCACCATGTCAAACACCAGTGGACGTCATTTCCTGCAAGTCCCGGGACCCAGTAACGTTCCGGACCGCATCCTGCGCGCCATCGCGCGGCCGACCATCGATCATCGCGGGCCCGAGTTCGGGCGCCTCGCGCTCGGGCTTCTCGAAGATATGAAACCCGTCTTTCAGACCAAAGGGAAAGTCATGATCTTCCCCTCGTCCGGAACCGGCGCGTGGGAAGCCTGCCTCGTCAACACCCTTTCGCCCGGCGACAAGGTGGTCATGTTTGAAACCGGCCAGTTCGCCACGCTGTGGAAGAATATGGCCGTCGATCTCGGCTTGGACGTGAATTTCGTCGCGAGCGACTGGCGTCACGGCGTCGACGAGCGCGGCCTGGAGTCTATTCTCAGCGAGGACCGCAACCACGCCATCAAGGCCGTCTGCGTCGTGCACAACGAAACCTCCAGCGCCGTCACCAATTCCATCCCCATGGTGCGAAAAGTCATGAATCGCGCCAACCATCCCGCGCTGTTGCTGGTGGACACCATTTCTTCGCTCGCTTCCATGGATTTCCGCCAGGATGAATGGGAGGTCGATGTCGCCGTTGCCGGCTCGCAAAAGGGCCTGATGCTGCCGCCCGGCCTGGGCTTCAATGCCGTCAGCGACAAAGCGTTCGCCGCCGCGAAATCCGCGCGGCTGCCCAAGTCCTATTGGAGCTGGGACGCCATGCAAGGCCAGAACAAGAGCGGATTCTTCCCCTACACGCCCGCGACAAATCTGCTGTACGGCCTGCGTGAGTCGCTCAACATGCTCCACGAAGAAGGCCTCGAGAATGTCTTTGCGCGCCACAGCCGGCATGGCGAAGCCACACGCCGTGCCGTGCGCGCCTGGGGTTTGGAAATCGTTTGCGCCGATCCCGAGCGCTACTCGAGTTCCGTCACCGCCGTGTACACGCCATCGGGCCACAACGCCGACGAGTACCGCAAAGTGGTCCTCGAAAACTTCAACATGTCGCTCGGCAGTGGGCTTGGCAAACTGGCCGGCAAGGCCTTCCGCATCGGGCACCTGGGCGATTTCAACGACCTGATGCTGGCTGGCACGCTCTCCGGCGTTGAAATGGGCCTGGCGCTCGCTGGCGTCCCCCACAAAGCAGGAGGCGTCGCCGCCGCGCTGGCATATTTGACCCACGCCGCGCAAGGAACCGCCGAGCACGCGCTCGAAACCGCCGGGCAAATGCGCTAACCGCGCGTCTCAGCCGTGTCCAGCGCACCAGCGCGCGGGCGATCGCGAAACAACCGCTTCATTGAATTTCGAGCATCGCGTTTAGCTTACTAATCAACTGTTGCAGGGATCGCCGCCGAGCGCACATGCCGGGCCTCTGCGACCTTGGAGGCACGGCCTCTGATGCCAGTTCGAGTGTCGGAAGGCGTCATCTCAGTCTGCGGCCGGCGCTCATGCTCGCGCCAGCAGGCCTGAGCGTTCGAGCAGCGCGTCGGGGTCCGGATCGCGGCCCATGAAGCTCCGGTACAGCTCCGCCGGATCCTCGCTGTCGCCGCGCGAAAGAATGCGATCGCGGAAGCGCCCGCCCACTTCGGAGCTGAAGATGCCGCCTTTGTGAAAAGCGGTGAATGCGTCGGCATCCAGCACCTCGGCCCACTTGTAGGAATAATAGCCGGCGCCGTAACCCACCGGGCTCGAGAACAAGTGCGTAAAGCTGACGATCATGCCGTAATGTTCCGGCAGCCTGGCGGGCGCGAATGGCTGCAAAATATCGCGCGCGAATGCCACCAAGTCGATAGTGGAGCCGGGCGCAACGTCCTGATGCAGAGCCAGGTCCACGATGCCGAATCCGAGCTGGCGCATCTGCGCGTTAGCCGCGCGAAAATTACGCGCGCGCCGCATTTTGTCCAAAAGCTCCGCCGGAATGGGCGCGCCGGTTTGGTAATGCCGCGCGAACAGGTCCAACGCCTCGCGCTCCCAGGTCCAGTTCTCCATGATCTGCGACGGCAGCTCCACGAAATCCCAGGCCACGTTCACGCCCGCAAATCCCCGTAACTCCACGCGCGTCAGGCAATGATGCAACAGATGGCCGAACTCGTGAAAAATGGTCTGAACTTCACGATGCGTCAGCAGGGAAGGCCGGTCCGGGCCGGGCGGCGTCAGGTTTCCGCACATCAGGCCGGCATGCGGGTCCTGCCGGTGGGCGTGCCATTCGCCCGTGATGAGATTTTCCATCCACGCGCCGGCGCGTTTGTTGTCGCGCGGAAACCAATCGGCGTAGAATGCGCCGGCCAGTTCGTTGCCGGCGCCGCGGCTTGGGTCGCGAATTTCGTAATACTTCACCTGCGGGTCCCAAACTGGCGCGCCGGGCTTTTCCACCACGGAAATCCCGTATAGCCGGTGCACGATCTCAAACATCCCTTGGACTACGCTCTCCAGCGGGAAGTAGGGCCGCAGGGCCTCTTCATCGAAATCGTACAAGGCTGCCCGCTGTTTTTCCGCGAAATATGCGATATCCCAGGGCTGCAGCTCATTTTTCCCGGAGAAGGCCAGTAATTCGGCGTTTTCTTTCTCGAAAATCGGCTCGGTTTTAGCCTTGAGATCTTCCAGGAACTGGCGGGCGCGGGCGCCCGTATGCGCCATCCGATCCTCCAGCACTAGGTCGGAGAAATCGCGGTAGCCCAGCAGGCGCGCCTTCTCGCGGCGCAATTCCAGAATGCCGCGCATCACCGGCCGATTGTCGTATTTTTCTTCGGTGGCGCGATTCACGTACGCCTCATACACCCGGCGCCGCATGTCTGCATCGTCCAGATAGGTCATCACCGCCAAGTAACTCGGGCCTTGCAGCGTGAATCGCCAGGAGGGTTCTGGCAATCCCTTGGCCGCCGCGCTGGCTCGCGCCATGGCGCGCGCGCTTTCGGGCAGTCCAGCGAGCCGGCTTTCGTCCGCGATCACCCATTCATATTGATTGGTGGAGTCAAGAACGTTCTCAGCGAAGCGGATGGTCTGCTTAGTCAGCTCCACATCGATCTCGGCGATGCGCTTTTTGCCTGCTTCGTCGAGCTCCGCGCCGTGGCGGCGGAAATTGTCGCGGGTTTTCTCAAGAAATCGTTTTCGCGCGCCTGTTAACCCGCGGCCCTCTTCACTGAGCGAATACTTGAGTATTGCTTTCCATAGCCCATCATGGAGCGGCAACGAGGAATAGAATTCGCTAACCTTGGGCTGTACCGCGTTGTACGCCGCGCGCAGCTCCGGCGTTGTGGCCACCGCCTCCAGATGCCGTACCACCTGCATCGCATAATCCAGCCGTTCGGTGATTTGATCGAGCCTCTGCAACGTGTTGGCGAAGGTTCGCGGGCCCGGCTCGGCAATCAGCCGATCCAAACCGGCGCGTGCGTCCGCCAGCAGCTCGTCGATCGCCGGCTCTACGTTCTCCACACGAATTTGATCGAAGGGGATTTGAAACTGAATT
>JASIGB010000482.1:0-7132 GCA_030045355.1 Bryobacteraceae bacterium | reverse complement strand
AGCTTGCGCGACGATTCCTGCTGCAACGTGGACGTAATAAACGGCGGGACCGGGTTGCGCTTCTTTTCCTTGGTCGTGACCGAATGGACCAGGTATTTGGCACCGTCCAACTGGTCGAGGAGCCCCTTGGTGGTGGCTTCGTCCCCGAGCTCGATGGCTTCGTCGTTCTTCTTGGTGAAGCGCGCCGTCAGCACCGGCGGCTTTTTGGCGTTGAGCTGGACGTCGATGGTCCAGTACTCTTTCTTGATGAACGCCCGAATCTCGCGCTCGCGCTCGACAATCAGCCGCAGCGCCACCGTTTGCACGCGCCCGGCGGAAAGCCCGCGGCGCACTTTGTCCCACAGGAGCGGGGAAATCTTGTAGCCCACCAGCCGGTCCAGCACGCGGCGCGCCTGCTGCGCGTCCACCACATGCAGGTTTACAGAGCCCGGTTTCTCGAACGCCTTCTTCACGGCGTTGGCGGTGATCTCATTGATCATCACCCGAAAGAACTTCGGGCCTTTCTTTGAGCCGTTCAGTTCTTCTTGCAGGTGGTAGCAGATGGCTTCGCCTTCACGATCCGGGTCGGCCGCGAGGTACACCGAATCGACACCCTTGGCCGCCTGCTTCAGTTCCGTGATCAGCTTTTTCTTGCCCTCGATCACCTCGTAATGTGGCTCGAAGTTCTTTTCCACGTCGACCGCGAGGTCCTTCTTGGGCAGATCCTTCACGTGGCCAAGCGACGCCTTTACGACAAACTGCTTACCGAGATATTTGCCGATCGTCTTGGCCTTCGTGGGCGATTCGACGATGACGAGAGATTTTGCCATGGGTCAACCTAGAATTGTAATAGTGCTTACAGTCAAACTTCGGCTGAGTTCTACCACACTTTAACAAAGTTCCTGCCGGGGAGTTGGCGGGCCAGACCGAGCAGCTCGAGCTCAAACAAGGCGGCAGTTATCTCTGATGAAGTCAGGGTATCAGAAGTTTCAATCAACTGGTCAATGTGGAGCGGGGTATCGGCCCGAAGTTGGGCGAGAACCTGACGGCTGGCCGGGCCGAGTTCCGACGGGAGCGACGGCTCTTCTTCCTTTAGATCCAAAGAGATAACCCCGAGTCTGGCCTGCGCCTTGGCGATTAGGGCGCGCCGCGTTTCGGCCGGCAGCTCCACCAGCACATCGTTCCATTCCTGGACCAGCTTGGCGCCCTGCTTTATTAATAGGTTGGGGCCCCAGCTCATCTTGGATGTGATGTTGCCGGGTACGGCGAAGACCTCCCGTTGTTGATCCAGCGCCATTTTGGCCGTGATGGCAGAGCCCGAGTATTGCGCGCCTTCCACCACCAGCACTCCCACGCTCGCGCCGCTGATAATCCGATTGCGGATGGGAAAATTCTGCGGATAGGCCGGCGCGCCCATGGGAAATTCGGAGACGATCAGGCCTTTTTCCGCGATCTCCAGCGCGAGTTTGCGATTCTCGGCCGGATAAACCAGGTCCACGCCGCAGCCGAAGACCGCGATCGTGTCGCCGCCGATATCGAGCGCGGCGCGATGGGCCGCGGTATCGATGCCGCGCGCCATGCCACTCACAATCGCGAGGCCGGCCTGCGCCAGGTCCGCCGAAAGGCGCTCTGCCGCCGCGGTTCCATACGCGGTAGGACGCCTGGTCCCGACGACGCCTAGAAGAATCCCTTGCAGCAGTTCGACGCGGCCGCGCGCGAACATGACAACCGGCGGGTCGAAGATTTCTCGGAGGCGCGCCGGGTACGCAGGGTCGGAGATGGACACCAGCACGGCGCCGGTTTCGAGCATTTTCTGCTGCTGCTCGACGGCGTCATCGAAGGTACATCCGCTCGAGATGGTTTGAGCTACGCTGCCGGCCAAGCCGCTCGCTTCCAGCTCCGATCGCGAGGCGCGAAAAACAGCTTGCGGCGAACGGAACTGCGCCAGGAGCTGATTCGTTTTGCGCGTGCCGAGTCCAGGCACCAGATGCAGGGCGAGCCAATGCAGTTCGTCTTCTTTAGTTAACGAGGGGGTGAGTGTGGATTTGGCGATTTCGGGCGCGTGCACGATGTCTTCCCTTGTGGTGCGGGAAGGTCGTACATTCTCTCCCGGAATGCTCCTCCGAATTGCTATGATCATCGGAAACTGTGAAATCATATCCGGGCGATCGCCTGAAAAACGGCGCTTATGTGGCTATCCGGTTTGAGAAGGCGCTCTCCCAGCAGTTTCGCGAGCCGCAGGGGACCATCTATACCCCGAACGCGAAGGAATTGATCGTATTTAGCGATCAGAGTCCCCCGTTTGAGGTTTACGGCTACGATCCCCAGAACCTGGAGGCGACACCCATTCCGTTTTGGGGCGATCACTATATCAAACCGGCCGAACCGGGAGCCAATTCCACACTGTGGGCCTGGATCAAGGAGCGAGTGAACACGGAGATTTTTTTGCCCAGCGTTGAGGGCCTGGCAATCCAAGGGAAGCTTTACTGGACGCGAAAACATCACCTGCATCGCCGCCCGAAGCTCATTTGCGCCAACTACCACGCACATTTGGTGGAAGCCTATGAAGCGATCTGGGCCATCACGGCGGCGATTCGCAAACTACGGCCGGAAAGCATACGGCCTCATCTCTGGAAGCCGACGACGGAACAGATCCACGCGATCCATTCCAAGGCGGTGGGATACAGCGCTTCCGCCAACCGGCTTCTTTACAGCCAGAGGGAATTTATCGAGAAGATCATTCAGCTTGAAATTGAAGGTCTGTCGCCTCACTACCAACCCATCCGGGACCGATATCACCCCTTTGCCAGCCAATTGTTCGAAGTTCTGGTCGCGGAATACATCCGCGAACGCGGGTTTGAAGTATCTTGGTCGCACGATCCGCATTTTCTCGAAGGCGAAGTGGATATGTTCGTTCGATCCGTCGAGCCCCATCGCATTTTGGTCTGCAGCTGCAAATTGCGGATGTACCCACACGAGATGCCGGTGCGCAGGAAAGAGGTGAAGAAACTGCTGGAGCGGTTGGAGGAGACCAGTGAGCATGAAACCAAATCAGCGCTGGCGGATGAGTCGTCTGGACCGGAAATCGCCGGCGCTCTCTTTAGCAATGCCGGCAAAGTGAGTGAAGGCGGCGAGGCCTTGGCCCAAGAGCACGGGATCGCGATTGTGCGCGTCGCCGTCAGCCACGAATGGTGGAAGAAGCCCTTAGCCCGCAAGAAGCTCGCATGGAAGGATTTCGACGTGATCGCAGGCGGAGAAAGCTCGATTCTGCATGAGCTCCTTCAGCCGAAATCGAAAGCCTGAACGCCCGCTGGCGCACCTTCCACCATCACTAGACCGTCTTCTGGTACACTGGGAGTCATGCCTCGCTCCAAGCCCGCGGACGACCGCGGCGACATGCTCCAGGGTACGCTCGCCATGCTGATTTTGCGCACTCTGCTGCTGGCGCCCGCGCATGGCCACACCATTGCGCACGCCATCGAACACACTTCAGAAGATGTCCTTCAGGTAGAGCACGGCTCGCTCTATCCCGCGCTGCACAAACTGGAGGAGCGCGGTCTCATCGCGTCGTTCTGGGGAACGTCGGAGAACAATCGCAAGGCCAAGTATTACCGCATCACGCCGGCCGGCCGGAAGCACTTGGCCGAGGAGCGTAGCCGTTGGGATCAGATCGTAGGCGCCATCGCGCGAGTGCTGGGCCCGGCCTGATACGCTGGCGCGAGCATAGAGGAAAATAGACCGAAGCCTTGAACCCGCCCCTGGCATCTACACTGTTGTCAGGAGGAAATTTGTCCGCAGTCATTGAGATCAACCCGCTCGATCAGTTTTCACTCGAACCGTTGCCCACCGGCGACTCGTGCCTGCTGGTGATTTTCGGCGCCTCCGGAGACTTGACGCGCCGCAAATTGATCCCCGGGCTCTACAACCTGGCGTGCGTGGGCTGCATGAATCCGCAGTTCGAGGTGCTGGGCGTCGGCCGGACGGAAATGACTTCCGAGCAGTTCCGGGCCAAGCTGCGCGAAGCCGCGTCGAAATCGGGTGACGCGCGGGATTTCAATGAATCCCAGTGGAACGAATTTGCGCGGCGGCTGCATTACTTCTCGGGCGATGCCACCAAGAGCGACTTTTACCTGCGCCTGCGCGAGCGGCTGGGGGAAGCCGAGAAGTCAGCGAAAACGCCCAATCATCTGTTCTATGTCTCGACGCCGGCATCCGTCGCCGGCCCGATCGTCGAAGGCCTCGCGGGGGCGGGGCTGAATCGCAACGAGCGCGGCTGGGCCCGCATCGTTCTCGAAAAGCCTTTCGGCCACGATCTGAAATCGGCCCAGGAATTGAACGCGATTGTGGAAAAGGCGTTCGAAGAGAAGGACGTTTTCCGCATCGATCATTACCTGGGCAAGGAAACCGTTCAGAATATTTTAGTTTTTCGCTTTGGTAACTCGCTGTTCGAGCCGGTCTGGAATCGGAATTATATCGATTACGTGGAAATCACCGCCGCCGAAACCGTCGGCATGGAAGGACGCGGCGCATTTTACGAGGAAACCGGCGCGCTGCGCGATATGGTGGCCAACCACATGCTCCAGTTGCTCGCCGTCACCGCCATGGAGCCGCCCATCGCGTTTGAAGCCGACGCCGTCCGCGAAGCGAAAGTGCAGGTGCTGAAATCGATCCGGCCGATGACGCCGGAAGAGGTCGCCAAACGCACGGTGCGCGGGCAGTATGGTCCGGGACAACTCGCCGGCAAGCCCTTCCTGGGATATCGCCAGGAGCCGGACGTCAAACCGGACTCGCGCACCGAAACCTACGCCGCCGTTGAGCTCTACGTCAACAACTGGCGCTGGGCCGGCGTGCCGTTTTTCATCCGCACGGGCAAGCACCTTCCCAAACAGGCCTCGGAGGTTCGCGTACATTTCAAGCGTACGCCGCAGGCGCTGTTTTCGTCGACTCCTTATGACCAGTTGGGTCCGAACGTCATCACACTGCGCATTCAGCCCAATGACGGCATCGGCATCGCATTCGACGCCAAGCGCCCGGGTACGCAGATGCGCGCGCTCACCGTGGAGGCGGACTTCGCGTACGAGACGGTCTTCGGCACCAAGGGGCCGCCCGCTTATGAGACGCTGCTGCTCGATTCGATGCGCGGCGATGCGACGCTGTTCACGCGCCGCGATGAGGTGGAGGCTGAGTGGCGCATCATCACGCCGATCGAGGAAGCCTGGGCGCAAATGCCGGCGCCGAAATTTCCTAATTACGCGGCGGGATCGGAAGGCCCGGCGGAAGGGGACACTCTGATTGCGTCGAATGAAGACGGCGAGCGCCGGGCCTGGCGCAAACTGGGTGCTTAGTTACGCCGTGCGTCCAATGTAGGAGCTGAGCACCTTCAAATAATTGGCCCGCTGGAAAACTCCCGGGTCGGGCACGTTGCCGGCGTTCATTGCGCCGCGCATCTGTGCCACCGATTCGTACTCGTGCCGCTCCATCCATTCGGTCATCCCGGTCTCGATTTGGCGCAAGTGCTCAATGCCACGTTCAAGCAGCGCGGAAGTAGTCATCACCACGCTCGCTCCGGCCAGAACGCCTTTGATGGCGTCGTCTGCGGTGTGGACACCGCCGGTGATCGCGAAATCGAGATTCAGGCGCGAGGAGAGCAACGCCACGGCATGCAAGCGCAGCCTCAGCTCGTCCGATGTACTGAGCTTCAAATTGGGCGTGGCTTCCAGCGTCTCCAAATCGAAATCCGGCTGATAAAAACGATTGAACAAAACCAGCGCGCCCGCGCCCGCGCACTCCAGGTGATAGGCCAGGTGTGGGAGAGAAGTGAAAAACGGCCCCAGCTTCACCGCCACGGGGATGCGGACGTTGGCTTTGACGGCCTGCACCAGCTCGCAATAATCGTTCTCGATTTGAGCGCTGCTGGTCTCGAAACTCGCCGGCAGGAAGTACACATTCAGCTCGATGGCATCGGCGCCGGCGTTTTCCATTTCGCGGGCGAAGCGCACCCAGCCGTTCAGTGAAACGCCGTTCAGGCTCGCGATCACGGGAATCTTCAGGGCTTTCTTGGCGGCTTGGATGTGCAACAGGTAGGCGCGCGGCCCGATGTCGTAGGGGCCCATCTCGGGAAAGTAGCTGGTGAATTCTGGATGGCTCTCGGCGTTTGCGTTCAAGAAATGGTCGAGGGAGTGCGTCTCGAGCGAAATCTGTTCTTCAAATAGTGAATGCAGCACTACCGCGCCCGCGCCCGCCTCCTCCATCCGCTGGAGATTGCCCAAGTCCTTGCAGAGCGGCGACGAGGACGCCACCAGCGGACTCCGCAGCTTGCGTCCCAGATAGAAAGTAGAGAGGTCGATCATAAGCGCGCTCCTTCCGGCGCTGGTTTTCCGGCCGCACCCGGCATGGCAGCCCAGTGCTCGTAGAGCTTCCAGCGCGTGGCCACGTCTTTCTCGGCGTCGGCCAGCAGTAGTGCGGCCGCTTCCGGATCGCTCTGCGCCAGCATCGTGTAGCGGCCTTCGTTGTAGACGTATTTCTCGAGCGGCAGCGAGGCCGGCCGCGAATCGAGTTGAAATGGATTGCGCCCTTCCGCCGTGAGCGCCGGATTGTAGCGGAACAGCGGCCAGTAGGCCGACTGCACGGCCGCTTTTTGCTGCTCCAGGCCGTGCACCAGGTCGTAGCCGTGCGCGATGCAATGGCTGTAAGCGATGATCAGCGACGGCCCCGGATAGGCTTCGGCCTCGAGGAATGCCTTCAGCGCGTGCGTGTCGTTGGCGCCGAGGGCGACATGTGCGACGTACACCGTGCCGTAGGTCATGGCCATCATGGCCAGGTCTTTTTTCGCGGCGTGTTTGCCCGCGGCGGCGAACTTGGCCACCGCGGCGCGCGGAGTCGACTTGGACATTTGACCGCCGGTGTTGGAATACACCTCGGTATCCAGCACCAAAATGTTCACATTGCGGCCCGAGGCGAAGACGTGATCGAGACCGCCATAACCGATGTCGTAGGCCCAGCCGTCGCCGCCCACCATCCACACGCTTTTGGCAACTAGCGCGCCGGCCAGCGCTTTCAGATCGCGCAGCTCGGGATCGGGCTCGGAGCCGAGCTTGGCTTGCAATTCGGCGACGCGGCGGCGCTGGGCTTCGATGCCCGCTTCAGTGCATTG
>JASIGB010000481.1:0-7116 GCA_030045355.1 Bryobacteraceae bacterium | reverse complement strand
GGTCAGCCGGAGACAGTTCCGTAATGAAATGTTTGGCCTTTGCTCGGGCCGAGTCGCTCAAAAGATCGATCGCCTCGCCAAGCTCGAACGGTCCAATCTCAATAGGCTGCGCCGCGACCCGGATTCTGGTTCCGCGCGAAGTGACGATCGCTCGGGTTGGAAGAGGGAGCTGCTCTAAGAATTCGATGATCCGCGGATCGTTTACCGTCTCCAGGTTGTCGACGAAGAGTAACCCCTTAAACTGCGACAGGATGTTCTTCCTTACGAGTTCAGCGTGAGTCTCGATCTGAGGCTCTTGATTAAGTTCGCTAAAGCCTGTTACCTCGCAAATTTGGCGGAGTAGGTCGGCCAATGACGACATATTAGGCGTTACCGGTACAATACCTGTCGTCGTAAAAGCGCGATCCTTTGCGGTTACCGATACTATGAAGTCGAACCTCTTGTCTTCGAAAGCACGAAGCGTTGCCCAACTAGCAAGCGCGGTTTTTCCGACGCCTCCAATTCCGGTCAAAGAGGCAGTAAACGTGCGGTCACTCGAAAGCGCGTTCTCGACGGACTTGCAGAGCCGGTCACGATAAATGAAACCTCTATAGTCGGGACGAAGAACGCGATAATTAGGCTCGTCGACCTCGTACAGGCTCCCGCCCGGCGCCAGACTGTGCTCTGCCGCAAATTTAATTGCTTCAGTACCTCGCAGAACACGAGTCTGATCCGCGACCCGCACGCAAAGGTCGCCGGCTTTTAGCAACTGCTTTCCTGAAACCGTTGGCGAATCCCCCATTGCACGCAATGGCGCGTGGACCTTTGGGGGAATAATCGCAACCCCCAAGTACCGCTGCGTGTATTGGATGAAGTGTCGCGAATAAGTCACCCAGAATCGATCTCCAACATAACGCCGGATTTTATCGTTGAAGGTCTTCGTTTGGACATTATTCTTCGCGCCGACGAAGGCATAATCCCGGTCACGTACTCCAAATACTAGGACGCCGCCGCTTGTATTGTGGAACGCTAATACGTCGGCAGCGATACTCGCCCAATCCGATTCCGATCCTCGTGAAACAACGGGGATCTCCTGTTTGTAATCCCATAACTCGCCCTCGCGAAAGAAGCCTTCGCGCGGCGCAATTGGCCGCTCTCTGAACATTAATTCCACGACGCCTTGGGCATCTCCTTTGCGAATTAGTGTTTGGAGCCGATCGTCCTTGTCTGACACAACAGAAGAATTGTACACCAGCCGGTAGCACAACTCGGGATGTTGGGCTGGTCTGGGACACCCCAATATGGGCACTTCTCAGACCGGTGCTGAGCGGCCTGATTCTATTCAGCGCCAATTACACGACAGTCGAAACGGGAACGCTCCGGCAAGGCCAAGATAGCGCGCTCGTGACCAAGCACCAAGGACGGAAAATCGGCGGTGGTCCGAGCAAAGACGCAGGTAAATTCCCGCCTAAAATAGCAGTGCGCCGCTGGTGAGCGCTTCGGCGACGTCGTTTAAGAAGGCGGCGGCTTGCGCGCCATCGACCACGCGGTGGTCGCTCGACAGCGTGAGCGTGAGAATGGGGCGGATGCCGATGAGGCCGTTCACCGGGACCACACGATCGGCGATGCGGCCAACGGCCAGCACCGCGGCCTGCGGCGGCGTGATGATGGCGCTGAAAGCGTCCACGCCGAACATCCCCAGATTGCTGATGGTGAACGTGCCGCCGGTCACGTCCGGCGGATGGAGCCGCCCGGCGCGGGCGCGCTCGGCCAGATCGCGGCGGCGCGCGCTGATGGCGGCGAGCGTTGCACTGTCGGCGTTGGGAATCACCGCGCCCACCACGCCGTCCTTCACCGCGATCGCAATGCTGATGTTGATCGCGGGATTATATTGAATCGCGCTGCCGGTCCAACTGGCGTTCATCTTGGGATGCTTGGCGAGCGAGCGCGCCACCATCGCCACCAGAAGATCGGTATGCGTGATCGCTTTGCCGTGCTTCTCGCGCGCCGCGAGGAGCGCGCTGGCGTCGATCTCGCGCACCAGGAAGAAATGCGGCGCCGTGGTCCAGCTGTGCGTGGTGCGCTCGGCCATCAGGCGCGCGATGGAGGAGAGCGCTGGAGCGCCTGTGGGTAAGGGCGCGGGTGCGGGAGCAGCGGTCTTGCTCGCCGCCGCTCGCTCGACGTCTTCGGCGCTGATCACACCGCCCGGCCCGGTGCCGGTGACGCTGCTCAGGTCGACGCCCAGTTGCTCGGCCATGCGGCGCGCTTTGGGCGAGACTCGCGGCTCTACTTTGGGCGCGTCCACTTTGGGCACATCGGCCGCGGGCGCTGCCGCAGCCGCCACAGCCTGTTTCGACTGTTCGCTCATGGTACGCGCGGCAGGCGCAGCCGATTCCGACACAACCGGCGGCTTCTCGCCCGGGGCGACGATCCACGCGATGGTCTTGCCCACTTGCACCACGTCGCCCGCCGCCGCGTTCACGCCCGCCAGCACGCCGTCGGCCGAGGCTTCCAGCTCCAGCACCACTTTGTCGGTTTCGATTTCCGCCAGCGGCTCGCCTTTGGCGATCGCCTCGCCTTCCTGCTTCAGCCAGGAGATGATTTTGCCGGTTTCCTGCGCCATCTCCAGCGCGGGCATCACAACGCTGACAGCCATCTAGCGCGCCACCACCTGTTCGGTTCGCGCGCTCGCCTCGATCATTTCCAGGATCCGTTCGCTCGGCGCCGCATCGTGCTCCCGCGTAGTCGCCAGCGGCCCGTCCACGGTGAAGTAATGCGCGCCGGCGACGAGCAGCTTTTCGGCCGGGAAGCGCGTGATCACTTCGTGGCCGGTTTCGGTGACCACGATCTCCTCTTCGATGCGCGCGGCGCTCCAGCCGTCTTTCGATGGCCAGAAAGTTTCGAGCGCAAACACCATGCCCGGCTTGATCTCGTAGGAATGTTCGAGCGACACCAGCCGGCTGATCACCGGCTTTTCCCAGATCGCCAGTCCAATGCCGTGCCCGAACTGCAGCGCGAACGCCGCTTCTTCATTGGGGAACCCGAACTCCTGCGCTTTCGGCCACACCGACGCGATCTCGCCGGTGGTGCGCCCCGGGCGAATGAGCGCGATCGCGGCATCCAGGTAATCGCGGCAGCGCGCGTAGGCGTCGATCAACGCGTGCGAGGCATAGCCGATGCTGAAGCAGCGGTAATAACACGTCCGATAGCCCATAAACGAATGCAGGATGTCGTAATACACCGGATCGCCCGGCCGCAGCACGCGATCGGAGAACACGTGCGGATGCGGATTGCAGCGCTCGCCCGAAATGGCGTTCACGCCCTCCACGTACTCCGATCCCATGTCGTACAGGATCTTGTTCACCAACCCCACCGCCTGGTTTTCCTGCAAACCCGGCTTCATCGCCATGTACAACTCGTGATACGCCGCGTCCACCATCATGGCCGACGTGTTGAGCAGCGAGATCTCGTCCTGCGTCTTGATCACGCGCGCGTCGGACATCACCTGCTGGCCATCCACGACGTTGATGCCTTCCCTCTGCAGCGCGAACAGAATGGGCGGCTCCACCACATCGATGCCCACCGGCTCATTCTGCAGCCCCCGCAGTTCCAGCTCCAGCTTGATCTTTTTCGCCACGTCCTCGGCGCGGCCCATCTCCGGCGACATCGCCCCGCGCAGCAGCGAGATGCCGGCGCGCGAACGCTCGCCCAGCCACGGGCAGTTGAGCTGGTGGTGCTTGGCGGCCGAGCCGAAGTCCCACAGGATCGGCTCATCGTTCCGCGTCAGCAGCGTGAAGCGGCTGATCTTATCCTGCGCCCAGGTGCCGATGTGCGTGGCGGTGAGATAGCGCACGTTATTCATGTCGAAGCACAGCAGCGCGCCCAGCTCGGATTTTTCCAGCAACGCCTTGGCGCGCGCCAGCCGCTCGCGGCGCAGGCGGTCCATATCCACGCGCTGCTCCCAATCCACTTGCATGGTTCCGTGAGTTTTCAATGCCACAGGATTCTCCAGTTTTGTTTTTTATGCTTTGCCGAGTAACGCCAGCGCCGCTTCGGCCACCTTCTTTTCGGTGGGGACGGTGGCGTCTTCCAGCGGCGGCGAGAAAGGAATCGGGACATGCATCGCGCCCATGCGCTTCACCGGCGCTTCCAGATCGAAGAACGCGTTCTCCTGGATCACCGACGCAATCTCGGCCGTGACGCCGTAGCGCCCGTAGCCTTCGTCGATCACGATCACGCGCGAGGTCTTGCGCGCCGAGTCGATGAGCGTCTTTTCGTCCAGCGGCCACAGCGTGCGCGGATCCACCACCTCCGCGCTCACACCTTGTTCTTCAAGCAAACTGGCCGCCCCGAGCGCGATCTGCACCATGCTGCTGGTGGCGATGAGCGTGATGTCGTCGCCGGCGCGCTTGACGTCGGCCACTCCCAACGGAATCGTGTATTCTTCCTCCGGCACCGCGCCCTTCAGCCGGTACATCATCTTGTCTTCAAAAAACGCCACGGGATTGTCGTCGCGAATCGCGGATTTGAGCAGGCCCTTGGCGTCGTACGGCGTCGAGGGCATCACCACCTTCAATCCCGGCACGTGGCAGAACCAGGCGTGCAGCGATTGCGAATGCTGCGCCGCCGACCGGCGCGTGGCTCCGAGCGTAGTACGCATCACCAGCGGCGCTTTCCATTTCCCGCCCGACATGTAGTGGATTTTCGCCGCCTGGTTCACCATTTGATCCATGGTCAGCCCGATGAAATCCCCGAACATGATGTCGATCACCGGGCGCAGGCCGGTCATCGCCGCGCCCACCGCGATTCCCGTAAACCCGGCTTCCGAGATCGGAGTGTCCAGCACGCGCTCGGGCCCGAACTCGTCCACCAGTCCCGTGAGCACCTTGAACGGATGGCCCGCTTCGGCGATATCTTCACCCAGAATGAATACGCGCGCATCGCGCCGCATCTCTTCGGCCAGCGCTTCCTTGATGGCCTGCGCGAGCGTGATCTCTCGGACAGCCACGGCACTAAGCGTAGACATCGTCACTCACCTCGTCCGGATTCGGATACGGCGCCGCCATCGCGAACTCCACCGCGCGCGCGATCTCCGCCTTCACTTCTTCGTGTATTTTTTCAAGTGCCGCGCGATCGGCCTGGCCTTCCGCCACCAGCCAGTCGCCCAGCACCCGCAACGGATCGCGCTCGGTCTTCCACTGCTGCTCTTCCTGTTTCGAGCGATAGTATTCGCGGCTCACGTCGCCCACGTGATGCCCCATGTAGCGATACGTATTCGCCACCAGCAGCGCCGGGCCTTCGCCCGCCCGCGCGCGCTCCACCAGCCGTTTGGTTGCCGCGTAGACCGCCCGCACGTTCTGGCCGTCCACCTGCTCCGACGGCATGCCGAACGCCGGACCGCGCGCCAGAATATCGCCCGCCGTAGTCTCGCTGAAATGCGTGTACTCGCCGTACAGGTTGTTTTCGCAAACGTAGAGGACCGGCAGCTTCCACAGCGCTGCCATGTTCATCACTTCATATAGAATGCCCTGCCCCAGCGCGCCGTCGCCGAAGAAACACACCGCTACCTGGCCGGTCCCCAGACGCTGGGAGGAAAACGCCGCGCCCGTCGCGATGCCGGTGCTGCCGGCCACGATCGCATTCGCGCCCAGGTTGCCGGTGGCCGGATCGGCGATGTGCATCGACCCGCCTTTGCCTTTGCAATAGCCCGCCTCTTTGCCCAGCAGCTCGGCGAACATCAGATCCACCGACGCGCCCTTGGCCAGGCAATGCCCGTGCCCGCGATGCGTGCTGGTGATGTAGTCGTCCGGCCGCAGCGCTTCGCACACCCCCACCGCCACGGCTTCTTCGCCGATGTACAGGTGCGCCAGCCCCGGCATCAGCGCGCGCGTGTACAGATCGTTCACCTGTTCTTCGAACAGGCGGATCATCAGCATGCGGCGGTACAGGTGCAAATGCAACTCCGTGCCGCTGCGGGCTGCCGATATGGCCAGATCAGGTTTGGATGGATTAACGGCGGTACTCATTTCGAAACTCCGGACATTTTCGCCAACACTTCAAATACTACTGCGAAATCCTGCTCCACGTAGCCCATGCCGCGCGCCGCGGTCAGAAACTCGTTGCAGGTGGAGGTGGTGGGCAACGGCACCCCGGCCTGGCGTCCCAGCTCCAACGCCAGCAGCAGATCCTTCTGCATCATGTTCACGTTGAACCACGCCTCCTGGGGCATTTTCAGCACAAACGGCCCGCGATACTGCACCATCGGCGAGCCGATCACGCTGTGCGTCAGCACCTCCACCGCGGTTTCGCGCGCGATGCCGTTCTTCTCGGCCAGCAGCACCGCCTCGGAAAACGCGATCATCTGCGAGGTCAGATTCAGATTGGTGGCGATCTTCATCACCAGCGCCTGGCCGTTCTCGCCCACGTGCGTGACCTTAGGCCCCAGATCCAGCAGCACCGGCTTGGCGCGCTCGAACGTTTCCTCGCGCCCGCCCACCATCATGGAGAGCTTGCCTTGCTCCAGCGTGGTCACGCTGCCCGAGACCGGCGCATCCAGCATGTCGGCGCCCTTTTCGCGCACGCAACCGGCCAGACGCTTGCTCATGGCCGGGCTCGCGGTGCTCATGTCGATCCAGATCTGGCCTGCGCCGAGTCCGGCGATGATCCCGTTTTCGCCCTCGGCGATTCCTTCCAGCGCCGCCGAGTCGGTCACCATGGACAGCGTGACCTCCGCCCCCGCGGCCACCGCGCGCGGCGAATCGCCCCACTCCATCCCCCGCTCCATCAGCCATTGCGCTTTCGAGCGCGTGCGATTGTAGCCCGTGACCGCGTGCCCTTTCTCCAGCAGCCGCGCCACCATCCGCCCGCCCATCACGCCTAATCCCACGAATCCTAATTTGGCCATTCCATTCAGTGTACGAACTCTCGAGCAACAACGTATTGCCGGACTTGCGCCGCGATGAACAGACCAGTACCGTGTTCGCAACTTCCCGCGTGAGGCCTGTATGACGCGGCAAGCACGAAACGGCACCGTCGTTTGATCCGGCGCAAGGCCCTAACTTGTCTTAGCTAGTTGTCTGGGCTGTTTGGGCTGCCTGAATCGGGATGCGGCTTTTATTCGCAGCGAGCCACGCGTCA
>JASIGB010000480.1:0-6472 GCA_030045355.1 Bryobacteraceae bacterium | reverse complement strand
AAGTTCGTGCTGCATCGCATGGAAAATGCGATCAACAGCCACGAATTCGAGAAAGCGCGCTTCTATTCGGAGGAGGAACGCAAAGAACGTGAGAATCTGCGCCGTCTGCGCGAGGAGTTCAACTTGGAGGAGCCGCCTCCGCTGGTCCCGTTCCTGTGCATCGAGATCCTTCGTGACGAACGTTTGTCAACAGTCCTGAAGCGCTGCGAGGCCTATGTCGCCGCAGGCGTTGCCGAGGTCTGGCTGCTGGACCCCGATTCGAAGCGCGCCTACACCGTCACCCCATCCGAAGGCCTGCGCGAGTTCAAAGGCGACATTCTCCGGATCGCAAACCCACCGCTCGAAATGGATCTGCGGAGCATCCTGGATCGCTAGCAATCAGGCCAGCCCGTTGTACGAGCTGGCCCCGATTCTCGGGCCGTTACTTGCCCCAAAGGGCGGTCCCGGCCTTTACACTGCTCTTGATTTTCACAATTCGCTCCTTTCATAGAATTTTTCCCCCGTCACATGACGCGGAAAAAGATTCCGCGGATCTAATAAGGCGATGCAAATAGGGTAGCGTACTCGATGAGCCGGCTCTCGTGAGGCCGTTCACTTAGTCTGAAGGGAGCAATGCCTTAGGAGTGAATTCGGCCTACTCGATCGGTTTTTCGTCTACGTGATCCACAACGATCACCGGAATGGTCCGCTTCTCTTTCACGAGTTTTAACCCGAGCTCCTTTTGCAGCGCTTCAAAAACCGAGATGTCTAGCGGAGCGGTCGCCTCCGTTGACTGTTCCGCGGGCTGATTCGGATCCGGGACCTTCGGCGTATGCAATTGGGCGGTCGGCGTCCAACCGAGCAGAAAATCCCACCCGCCTTGAAGACGGGTGGCGTTCACCACGGGGTGATCGATGTAGCCGTTCGCCCGGTCCAGATCCACCGCAAAGTCATCCATGCTCCGGTTCTTGCACCTTTCGACCATCCCTACGTTGGGGAAAGGCTTGGGTGCATTTGGATCGAACTTGCAACTGGATCGCTCGGAATCGTCGGCTTGCGTCATTTTTGGTTTGGTACCTGCCACCCTGAGCGCGTACACGGTCACTTCGCGGTTCTCGGTGTGAGTTTTCAGCTCGAATTGATCCACCAACACGCCGCGCAGCATCTCCAGAGCCACGCTGATCGGGGGTGGCGTCGGCCGTCCGCTAATCATGTACGGGGAGCCTTCGCCCGTGGTTGGCAACTTGGCGGTGATCACCCAATGCTCGGAATCCGCGGACTTGGGAAGTCCAACCAGGATGTCGTCGGCGATGCCCATTTCCACCTGGAGCGACATCGAGATCAACTGGCGCAGCGTGCCGCCGGCTTGGACTTCGCTGCCGCCGGTGTATCTGATCCCAGTCATCGGCGGATCGCCTGGCTTGGCAGGCTTTACGGCCGCCACTTCAAACCGCGCGGCAGCCAGAGCCAAGGCGCTCGCCAGTCCCTCCGGATTTGGGGTTGGCGTGCGATGCACTTGGACGATCGCAAGCGATGGCGCCGGCACATCCTTGAGCTCCAGCTGCAACCCCAACTGCTTATTCACCGCGTCAAAGACTGAGATGCCGTCCGGGCCTTTGTGAGCGAGGAGTTGGTAAGGCGTCCATTCCAGCTCAAAATCCCACGCGCCTGAGAGCTTCGTCTGATCCACCACGTCATGAGTTAAATAGGCGCCCGCCATTTGATGCAGGTTGTCCGCGATCGCCTCCGAAGTCAGGTTGTGGCATGTGGCTTTGACGTTCGGTTGGAAGTTGGGATCGTTGGGCGTGCCATCGCCAAGCGCCCCCGTCAGCGCTTCCTTGCAGCCGGAGTCGGCCGCTGCCGCCGCGGCCTTCAATTTCGATCCACCTTTGGCAACGCTCAGGACGTAGCGTGTGGCCGGACGCATCTCCTTGCGCACCACCAGTCCGAAGCGGTCCGCCAGCAATCCCTGTAGCATGAGGTTTGCGTCCGCCGGCTTAGTGGCCGCCGGGACTTTGGCGATGACATCGAACAGGTCCAAGTCCACCCAACTGGGACCGCCGGCGATCACATCCTCGGTAACGCCGTAGGCCGCCTCAATCAGGTTCAGCATGGTCGCGTCCCGGTAAATATACTTTCCGTCGCGCAGTTCGCCGCCGAAATTCTGGACATATCCGCGCTTGGTCGCGCTGGCATGCACATCAGCGATGTCGAATTTCGGTTGTTGGGCGAACGCGGTTGCGGCCGCCAATAAGCTCAGCGAAGCGATTTTCTTCATACGGAGCTCCTGAGTCCTCAGGCTACTGTACGCGGTCTGCTGGTGCAAAGGGGTGTGACCCGCGCGCACTAAGCATCTCGAACTAAACTGGGAGCATGACTTCATCAGATCGCACCTTGTTTGTGACGGGAGCTTCCGGACACCTGGGCCGGAGGGTTGTGGAGCTCCTCCTGGAAAAGAATGCCGGTAAGATCGTTGCCGGAACGCGCACGCCCGAGAAGCTCGCCGATTTCGCCGCGCGCGGGGTTGTGATTCGGCACGTCGACTTCGAAGATCCCAAGAGCCTGGAAGCCGCGTTCGCGGGCGCCGATCGCGTCCTGATTATCAGCACCGACGCGATCGACCGGCCTGGCCGCAGGATCGCGCAGCACCGGGCGGCGGTGGCCGCGGCCGTGCACGCGGGCGTGAAACACGCCGTCTATACGTCGATGCCGAATCCGGAAACATCGCCGGTGACGTTCGCTCCCGATCATCTCGGAACTGAGCAGGCGCTCAAATCGAGCGGCTTGACTTACACGATCCTGCGGAATTGCTGGTACACCGAATATCTGGTCCCAGGGTTGGCCGCGGCTGTAGCGGGGGGCAAGCTGATCTCGGCGACCGGCAATGGCGGCGCGCCCTATGTCACGCGCGAGGACTGCGCGCAGGCGGCCGCGGCCGCGCTCGCTTCCACCGACGCGGCGAATAGAACCCACAACATCACCGGGCCGGATTCGGTCACCTATGCGGATCTGGCGAAATTGGCGAGCGAGCTGACGGGCCGAACCGTGACTAATGAGCTGGTCACGCCCGAAGAACGCACCCGGCAACTCGTCGCGGCCGGAACGCCCGAGCCGATCGCCAAGCTCCTGATCTCGACCCAGGTGGCGATCGCCGAAGGCAAGATGGGCACTCCTACCGCGGCGGTGCGCGAGCTGACGGGCCGTCAACCGGTCGGTGTGCGCGAGTTCTTGACCACGCACCGTGCGGAATTGCTGCCGGCCACGCAGGCCGCACGATCCTAGCGGTCATTTTCTAGAACGCGCCCGGCGCGTCGTCTTATCGCGCGCTCAGCGCGTCGTCGTCTTATCGCGCGCTCAGCGCGTCGATCGCCACGAGTTTGGCTTCTTTCTCACGCCGCTTCTTGTGCCCGCCCACGCATACAGTCGATAATCCACATTCTTCGCAGCGGCCCGAGGGCATAGTTTCCGGCGTCAGGCGCGGTTCGGCGCCCAGCCAGTACAGCGCGTTGGCCATCACGCAGAAACCGGTTGCGGCGAACCATACCATCGCGCCGCCGACGAACGTAGTGAAGAGCGCGAACCATTTGCTCGCGAACAGAATCAGTAGGGATGCCACCGTAATGTTGAATCCCACCGCGACATAGATGCGGCGCTCGAGATACCAGCGGTCGGTTTGCATGAAATACAGATTCCATCGCGTCGGAGTTTTCGCTCCCAGCATGGGCGTAAAGCCGAACAGACGCAGCACGTTCCCGATGGGACAGAAGCCCGTAATCCCGACGTTAATCGATATGAGTCCCGTTGCGGCGACTCCCAAAATCCACAGCGGTTGCGCTAACAGCGCCAGCGCCGTGCTGATGAGCAGGACGATACCGGCGATCAGCCAGACCGTTCGTTCGATGTACCAGCGATTCGTGGGGACTATGTAGACCCCGGTGCGCAGTGTCATTGGAAGACTATAACACTGGTAAAAACACGAGGACAAGACGAGCGCCGTAATGTCGGTGCAATATCCGGTAATTATTGGTCTGACGGTCGGTAGGGGATTTCGCGCGTGCCGTCGTCCAGCCCTTCAATGCGGATCGTGGCCGGCTTGGGGGGCGTGGCGGGCGTGAGTACAAGCGCGGAACCGGTGTTCCCTGTCGCGGCGCGCGCCTCTGACTGAACTCCGGCCTTAAATGTTTGAGCGATCTGCTCGAGTTCCTGCTGGTTCATGTGCAGGCTGACTTTGGCGGCGCTGCCGTCCACGGTGAACTTCAGCTTCTTCGCCAGATCCTGGGCTTGCGCACCGACGCTTTTGTCTTTGGCGGCCGCGGTCACGGCGCTGGCCAGATCCGCGATCACGTGTTTGGCGGCGTCGTCCGAGGCCAGGTGCAAGATAAAATCGGCGTCCAGGCCGGTTCCCAGGTTCAGACCCCCTTCGACACCTTGGACGGCCGTGGCCCATTCGTTGCCATGGAACAGGGCAGTGAGGGCATCGCTCGATTCGACTTCCTCCACGTCTAGGATGCCCCAGACTTGGTATTTCGCTTCCAGTTCGGCCGCGCGCGCCGCGAGCGACCCCGGCTTGGGCGCGGGACCGACGGGCGGCCCGAATTCGTTGCGATCCAGCGCGGCGAACACCAGCGGAGCGTCGCCCCACAAAATGGTGTGAGCGTCGTACAGGACCCAGGCGCTGTCTTTGTTTGTCTGGGCTTGATTTGTCGTTGCCTGATTTTTCTGGGCTTGATTTGCGTTCTCTTGATTTGATTTGGGCTGCGGCCGGTAAACCTGGAACGAATTATAGGATTGCGCTTTGGCGCCGGAGAGGGCGAAGAGCTTGCGCACTTCGACGGCATCGAAGCGGCCCTGGATAGCGACGATCACGGGCGAATCCTGCGAATCGACACTGGAACCGGCGGCGGAAGGGCCGGCAGGCGAGGAGATCAAAACGCGATCGATGGAATCGAGCAGCTTCAGCACCACCAGCCCCGCCAGCGCGCCAGGAGTCGTCAACGTTTGGCGCATCGCCGCACCTGCGGCCGAGCTGCGGATACGCGCCCAATCGATCCCGATGACGCTCTTGGAGTTAGGATCTGCGAAGCGCCACAGCGCGGGCTCCAGTTGCGTTTGCGCGGCGATGGGGACAACCAGCAACGCCAGTGCCAGGATCGCGCGGCCTGAACACCCACCCAAACACAGACGACGACACATATCAATAGAGTTATCGGCAGAAGTGAGCTTGGGCTCCAGGTCGGGGGATATCGCGCCGCTAAGGTTTTTCCGCCCCGCCAGCTACGGCCCAATAGCCCGCTCGCGACCGCACGCTCACGTCCGGCTTCTCCACGGTCACCGCGAGCTTGTGAAACTGGCCATCGCGAGCCTCGGACGGCGGGTTGAAACCGAGTACGTACATGTTGCGCAGATCGGATTCGATTTGCGCGAAAACATCCGAGATTTTGTGGCCCGGATTCGGAAAATTCAGCCCGCCGGTTTCGCGCGCCAGCCGCTCTAACCCGCGGCTGACCGCTTGCGCGATGGTTGCCGCGAGCGACAGGAAGCGCATCGGATTGGCGTATTTGATCGAGTAAACCACCACGCCCGCCGATTGCGCCATTTCAATCACATCCGTCAAGCCCACATCGCTGCCGGTATCCATACCGTCGGAAAGAATGATGATCGCCTTGCGTCCACCCACCGGCTTCAATTGCTTGGCGGCGTTATAGACTCCGTGCCACAGCGCCGTTCCGCCGCAGGTGTGCGGAAAATGCGCGTTCCGGCAGGGCGGCCCGAGCGGCGGTGAATGCTTGCCCGCCGCCGTCCCGATCTTTTCCACGGCCGCGTTCAAATCGTCCGGCGAACCGGTGAGATCGGTCAGCAGCCGCGCCTGGCTCGCCACTTCCACTACCATCGCGCGGTCGCGCGGGGTCATCACCTGCTGGAAGAACTGGCCGACCGCTTCGCGATGGCTCCGGATGAATCCCGCCTGGCTACCGCTTACGTCCGCCACGAAAGCGATGGTGAGCGGCAGGTCCGCTTCCTGCCAAAAATCCCGGATCTCACGCGGCTGTCCGTTGTCGCGCAGCGCGAAATCCTCGCGCTTGAGCCCTCTCACCGGCGCCCCGTTCACGTCCGTCACTGAGCAGCTCACCGTCACCAGGTCCACGTCTACGCGGATGTCCGGACCGCTTTGGGCGCTCAACAGCATCCCGAAAACCAGCGCCAGAAACATGACCGCGGCGCGCATTCTCCTTCAGTGTAGGCGAGGCGCGCAGGGCAAGATGGGACTGGCGCGGTGCAGACTAACCCTGATCCTCCGCGATGCCGGATAACACGACGGGAGGGCGGTCGGGAAACTCCGCCACCAGCGAGAGATCTCCTCCCATCGCCCTGACCGCCTTGCGAAGCGTCGATAGCAAAAGATCGCTCCGTTTTTCGAGCCGCGAAATGCCGTCCTGTGTAATTCCGAGTGCCTTCGCCATCCGCACCTGAGTGAGTTTTCGAGCACGCCGCA
>JASIGB010000479.1:0-5403 GCA_030045355.1 Bryobacteraceae bacterium | reverse complement strand
TTCTCCTCCGGAGGCGCCTACCATAACTTTTCCGTCGGCAATCAGAGGAGCGAGTGTCGCGTAATAGCCGCTCTTGTAGTCCGCGATCGTGGTGCGCCAAAGTTCTTTCCCCGTTTTTGCATCTAGAGCCACCAGTACCGCCTCCGGCAAAGCGTAGTACACCTTGTCCTCATAGAGAGCAACGCCACGGTTGGTGTCATTGAAAATTACACTGTCACTGCCGGCTGGACGCGATTGCTTATACCGCCACAAAAGATTGCCGCTTTTGACGTCGATCGCGATCACCTGATTGTCCGGCGAAGTGACGAACATCACCCCGTCGTTCACTAGCGGCGCCGATTCATGCGGCTTCCCGTCGTTGGTCGAGAACACCCAGACCGGCCGAAGCCGCGAAACATTGGCAGGCGTGATCTGATCGAGAGGGCTATAGCCCCAGCCGTCGTACGTGCGACGGTTCATCAGCCAGTTTCCGTCCTCTGGATTCTTGAGCCTCTCCTCCGTGACGAGTTGATAACGCCGGGCCGCTGCGGGAATCGGTGCCTGGGCGAATTCCAGCATCGGCGCCGCCAATGCAAGGCTGAGATAAGCACCCAACGCGATCAGCTTACTTCTCATGGAGTCGCTGCCATTTTCTTTCGACGAACTCGATGGATTACGTATCCTAGCACGGCTATCATCAGATGTACGGCGGGAGTAACATTATGAGAATGCCGAAACTTCACAAAACAGCCGCTCCTCTTGCATTTGGCGCGTATGCAGGCTTGGCGACTGTGTGGGCTCAAGCGCTGCCACAAATCATGCGACTCGCACCGGATGGACCTGAAGGCAAGGGACTGTCAGAGCCGTTGGCGAAAGTTTCCTTCTATAGCGGCGAGAGAGCATATACCTACCGCTACTATCAGGCGCCCTCCAGTAAAGAATCGGCCGGGATTTGGGCCAGCGACAGCGCTCATGGCGGAATCCATCGAGCGACGAACACGGAGGTTTTTCACCTGAATGCGGGGCGAGTCACATTGGCCGACAAATCGGGGCGAGAGGAGACGTTCCAGGCCGGCGACACGGTTCTGCTACCGCGCGGTGCGGAGTTTGCCTGGAAGCGAAGCGAAGATGTGAAAGAGTACTTCGCGGTGTTCGACTTCGAACCCACGGCCAACGACGCTCGCTCCGGTCCGGGCGAAACGCTAACGTTCGCCTTCGGCGGGGGCCGGGGCGCTGGCTCCTTCTGCGATCGAAATCATATTGTCTCCTTGGGCGGTGATTACCGTCACGACATCGATCACTCTGTTGCGCCCGAAAAGCAAGGCAATTGTGTAGGGCTAAAGCGATGCAATGGCCATAAAAGGTTGCTTGGTGGGGTGTGCATATGATCCGCGCAGTCAACCGGAAGCTAGATAGGCTCGAACGTCATTTCATGCCAGCCGCGCCGTGAATGATCATGGCGGTCGTCTTCGTTGGTCCAGGCGGCGTTTGTAACCGGAGGCTTTCGCTACGAGGTGGGTGGCAATGGCGAAAGGCTCCCGCTAATGGAAATCCGCGATGCTGTCGCGAGGTCGCCGGAGACCCAGATGACGGCAGATAATCGCAGATGAAAGGCCACGGATCAAAATTTGGGCGCAAGAGGGACGCGGCCATCGCTGCCCTGCTCACGCAACCCAACGTCGAGCATGCGGCACGCTCAATCGATATTTCGCCCGCGACGTTGCTCCGTTGGATGAAGGAACCGGAATTTGATGCGGCTTGCCGCGACGCGAAGCGCGCCGCATTCGGGCAATCGATTTCGCGGTCCAGCAAGGCACCTGGGCAGCCGTGACAACGTTGCTGAAAATCATGCTCGATCCGGGCGCTCCCGTTTCCGTTCGCGTTCGGGCAGCAGATTCCGTCTTCAACCACGCTGCTAAAAGCGATCGAGATTGAAGAAATCGAGGCGCGAGTGGCGGCACTGGAACAAGCCGCGACTGGAGCCCCACGCCGATGAAGGCCATCGACAGCCGCCTTACCAGGTTGGAGAATCGGCTCGGGCCTAAGCGCAGCGGGCCGAGGTAGCTTGGGATCGCGATGCGGGCCGGCGGGAACTTGGACCCGCTGACAACGCGTACATCGAGAGCCTCTATAAAGCCGGGTTACTCCCCAACAGTGGCTTCGGAGTCGTCGATCTGATGGATACCTCGAACCGGAGCGCAGTAAAGCACGGCGGCGACGCTGTACCAGAAATCGCCATCGAGCTTGTATGAACGGCAGCGTAGCATGAGGGCGATCATCCACAGATTATGGCGACTGGAGCATGCAGCGGCCCCGGCAGAGCAGGAACGAACCGCTGCTGAGTTGATGAGCGAAAACCGTCGTCGTCGTTTGGGTCCAGACTACAAGCCGACAGAGTTCCCGCCGGGCTGGTTCGATGGCTGTCGCGGCGTCGCAGACCACATCCTCCGCGCTCGCCGGTTCCAGGTTGAGCAGCGGGCGAACGGCGCGAGCAGTCGCGACGAAGAACCGAGTCAGAATACCTCCCGATAATGGCGATTATCGTTTCGGTTGCGACGCTTCATTCATCAGCGGGATAGGTGGGTAGGCTCAATTCTTACGGCTTGTACGCTGGTAGTGTGGGCTGTATTCCACGCCGTATGGCGTCTTGACCTTCGTCCTCGCCTTTTCGTCACAGAACGCTTGACTTAATCGGTGTCGAACCGCGACCTCCTCTTCCGTTCCGTTGCGGAAGGTTATCTCTTCTCGTGGCACAAAAACCACCTGACCGATCGGTAGGCTGTGAAACGCAGAAATCGTTTCGCCCGGCTGGAGGACGTACCGGAACTCGGAGTCATGAACATACCAATCGGTCTCGACACGGATCACCAGCATCGGAGCTAAGGGCCGCTCGATCATGTTGAAAACCGGAGTGTAGATCGTGTCCCATCCCGGCGCAGTCTGGAAGTTCCACGCTCCCCGCAGTGTCACGGCACCTGCTGGCGTCCCCATGTCATCTGCGGAGATGAACATCCCGGGCATCAGTTCGGCGATTTCCCGCGTTTCTAAAGTGTCCTGGATGTGCATCTTGATTTCACGTTTGGTGGCGCCGATCCCGCCCACCGCTAGCTGGTACGTCACAGTAAAGACCGGATTCCAGTTTTTTCCGTTAGTGTTCACAGAGTAGACAAAGTGATAGCGACCTTCCCCTTCATACGCAACTTGAAAGGTCTCTTTTTCAGCGAGCGGAGGATGGACCAGGAAACCTGCGGTGCTGCCGGCCTCGAGCACCGGACAAAGGCGAGCGTGCTGGGGCAGAAGGGGACGCTGGGGCTCGCGGCGCGGCCGCAAGCCAACTCCAGGCCTGCGCGGATTGGGGAAGAGACCGACTTCCATCCCCGCAGTATCGCACGGGTGGTCACGCAGAAAAGCTTCCGATAATGTGAAATAACGTCCACGTGCCGGGAACGGATCTGTTCGGCGTCGGCCGGGGCTTGCAGGCGAGTAAGGCGCCTCACTTCTTAGTAAGTTCGTCGTATAGCTTGTCGTAGAATTGCGCGTTGAAGTGCCAACCAAGATCATCGGTCTTCACCTGAGAGGCGAGAGTTTCGTTCGTCGCACCGCTCTTGATCGCGTCCGAGGCGCGGCCAACAAGCGTCGCAAATTTTGCGCGGTAAGCCTGCACATCGGACTTCGTTTTCGGTTCGCCGCGGCCTGGAATCGCCATGTCGAAATCCAGTTTCAATACCGCATCGAGAATTTGCGTCCACTCGACGGCGCTGCCTCCGTTGGCGAAATCAACGATGGGTGTATTGTCGGTGATCTGGTCGCTCACCATGACCACTTTCAAATCGGGAAAGTACACCATCGTGTCATCACCGGTGTGTCCGCGCCCGTAGAAATGGGCCTGAACCTCGGCGCCTCCCAACGTCAGGTCATAATCATTGGCGAATGTGATGGTGGGCAGCCCGGGGATATTCCTGGTGCGCGGATCGTTCGCCATGCGCGTTTTTAAGTCATCGAGGCCGATCACTTGGGCGCCGGCATCGATGAAGTTCTGATTATTGCCCACGTGGTCCGGGTGGTGGTGCGTGTTGATCACATACTTTACGGGCAAAGGCGAGACCGACCGAATCTCTTCCATTACTCGCTTGTAATTCTCGTCGCCGGGATTCTTCGTATCGACCACAATGAGCCCCTCGGTTGTGACCCGGACCAAGGTATTGGCGCCCCCTCCCGTGACCATGTAAAGATCCGGCTTCAATTGGCGGATTTTTTCGACCGTCTGCCCCGGCCGCGGGCCTGGGCCGGCAGGGCCACCGCCTGGCGCTGCCTGAGCCGCAACATTTCCTGCCGTGCCGCCTTCCGACGAACCGCCCAGCACCGTGCGCCCGCTTGCCAGCGTTACCGAACGAGCGTTGCATCGATTGGAGGAATCTTTCGCCGTCGCACCATCAATGGTGACTTCGTCACCCTCCTTCAACGTATTGCGGTTCCAGCCTTGGCGCATTAAGACATTTGGCGGGCCAAATTCACACGCCCACTCGGTAACCTTGCCACTGTCATCTTTCACGTTCAAATAGACGTAAATGTGGGGATTCCGCCAATCCACATTCGTCACTACACCTTTAAGAGTGACTCGCTTGTTGGCATCAAACTCCGCGGCAAACGAGTGATGCGCCCATAGCCGCACCGTCGCGATCATCACAAGAGCCGTTATGGAGATAGCAAACTTAGTGTTCATCAGATCTACTCCTGTTATTTGCCCACCATGTGGGCCGGGTCTTGATTGTTCTCACAAACGGCTTCCAGAAGCTCTGTGTCCGGCACGATCCGTGGAAATTCTTTGACCTTCCACGGATGAGTGTACGCCTTCGGGTCATCGATCGTTATTTCGAGCAACATATGGCTAAAGTCGTAGCGATGGTAACGCTCCGTAAGGCGCAAAGCATCCGTGGTCGGGTGGCCGTTAATATCCAGCCATGACTTCCCGTTAAAACCGGCGGACTCGACCACGAGATCATCGCCCTCCCAGTGGCCGATGGAATAACCAGACCAAGCGGGATCGGGATCTTTGGGCAGAGGTCGGCCATCCAGGAAGATCTCCCGGTGGCGAGATCCCTCATACAGCATGATGACCTCTTCCTTGGCGGGAACGTCAACGAGCTTGAACGGTGAGGTGAGAGTTTGCTTCTGGACAATGCTGAGCGGCAGGCATTTCGCGCTGGGGTCGTCTTTGCTTTCCGTATCCCTGCGCCGTTTGTATTCTGCCGTTGCCCAGGGCTGGAAAGGCACCTCCTCGGGCTTTAGGTCCGCGGCGATGTTGATCATGTACTTGGGCTCGCCCATCCAGACGCCTGTAAGGTCAGGCTTGCCGTCAGGTCTTCGTGGAGCGGGCGCCCCGAGGTCGGGTTGGCCGTCGGGTTTCCGAGGAGTTCCCTTGGT
>JASIGB010000478.1:0-4575 GCA_030045355.1 Bryobacteraceae bacterium | reverse complement strand
ACCGAAACACCTGGGCGCTTACGCATCATCCGCGACGGCGCGCTCGAGCCCAATCCTGTTTCGGGCTGGCCGGCTTCCTCCTTGCACGCGCAGACGCTCAACTCCGTGCTGGTGCATCCGCGGTTCGACCAGAATCATTTCGTGTATTTGTCCTACCAGAAGGCGGACGATTCGGACACCGCGACGGCGAAAGAGGACGCACCCAAACGCACCACGCTCGCACTGGCGCGCGGTCACTTCGATGGCAAGGCGCTCACCGATGTCCACGACATCTTCGTCGCTGACGCGTGGCAGGCCGGCGGCGCTTTGGCTGGGCGCGCGGCATTCGGTCCGGACGGCATGATCTACCTCGCGGTTGGCGATCGCGACATTCATGTCACCACCGACGACGCGAGCGCGCGCATTGCCGCGCAGCATCTCGACAACGACGCCGGCAAGGTGCTGCGGCTACGCGACGACGGCGGCATCCCGCCCGATAATCCGTTCGTTGGCCGCGCGGACGCCAGGCCGGAGATTTATACCTACGGCCACCGCAACGTCTACGGATTCGCGTGGGATCAGCAAACGGGAACGCTGTGGTCCTGCGAAATCGGCCCCATGGGCGGCGATGAATTGAACATCCTCGCGCCGGGCAAGAATTATGGCTGGCCGCTGGTCTCATTCGGACGCATCTATAACGGCAACACCGCTTCCGAGCAGTCCTATTACAGGCCGGGGATGGAAATGCCGGTCATGTTTTGGGTACCCGCCATCAGCCCCTCCAGCCTCATCCTCTACACCGGCGATCGCTTTCCTTATTGGAAAGGAAGCCTGTTTATCGGAGCGCTCAGCGGCCAGCAGCTCCAGCGCGTCGCTTTCAATCAGCCGGCGCCTCAGGAGGAACGCCGCGAGTCGTTGCTCACGCAGCTCGACGTACGAATTCGCGACGTCCGCCAGGGCCCGGACGGCTATATATACCTCGCGACCGAAACCGCCGAGGATACCACCGGGTTTCCCAATCCGCGGCCCGATCACAAGCCTCGCCCCGATGGTCCGCACGGGATGGTGTTGCGTCTCGAACCAGTAGACTAGCCGCTAGAGTTTCAAGGAGGTTCCATGCGACTGAAGGTTTTTGCCCTGCCCGCGCTAACGTTTGCCGCGCTGAACCTGTTCAGCCAGTCCGCCGCTAAATGGACGCCGCCACGGACGCAGGATGGGCAGCCCGATCTGCAAGGCGTTTGGACCAACGCCACTGTCACGCCGTTCCAGCGTCCCGCCGAACTTGGCAACAAGCAGTTTTTCACTCCCGAGGAAGCGGCCGCATTCGCCAAGCAACGCGTGCAACAGGGCAACGCCGATCTCATCGAGGGCCCGCGCGGAGCCTCGGACCTGGGCCGGCGCGCTTATAACAATTTTTGGATGGATCGCGGCACGCACGTTTCCAAAACCATGCGTACGTCCATCGTGATCGATCCCCCCGACGGTCGCATCCCGCCCTTTACGCCCGAGGCCAAGGTGAAGTACGACGCCTTTCACGCGCGCATCGCCGCGCATCCTTCCGACGGCCCCGAGGACCGGCTGCTCACCGAACGCTGCATACTGTTCGGCGCCTCCGGTCCGCCCATGCTGCCCGAGCCGTACAACAACAACTACGAGATCGTGCAAACGCCCGGCTTCGTCACCATCGCGGCGGAGATGAATCACGAAACCCGTGTCATTCCGCTCGACGGCCGTCCGCATTTGCCTTCCACCATGCGTCAATGGACCGGCGATTCGCGGGGCCACTGGGAGGGCAGCACTCTCGTCGTGGACACGACGAATTTCAAAGGCAGTTTGCAAAGCCGCTTTGGCGTGTCTTACTTGGACGGCATGTCTGACGAGAATCTCCACGTCGTGGAGCGCTTCCGGCGCGTGGATGCGGAGACTATCCTGTATCAAGCCACGGTGGACGATCCCACCGTTTACAGCAAGCCATGGACCGTGGAGCTTTCCATGTCCAGACGCGCCAGCCGGATTTTCGAATACGCCTGCCACGAAGGCAACTACGCGCTGATGGACATCCTCGCGGGTGCGCGCGCCGCGGAGAAAAAAGCCGCCGCCGGGAAGCCTTGAGGATTCCGCGCAGCCTTTGCTCTGGTTACTGCAACGGGGTCCCGCGAGATCGTCCTGGCAACATCCACACGGTGGAGCTTGCCGGAGCGCTTCGACTCGCGGATCGTTAATTCTTCGGCAAATCTGGACGATTCCACCAGCCGCCGCCTAAGGCCTGAAATAACGCGGCGCTGTCGGTATATCGATTCGATTCGGCTTGCACCTGGCTGAGCAAGGCCTGCTGATAGGATTGCTCGGCGTTCAACACCGCGAGAGTGTTGGTGTAGCCTGCATGGAATTGTTTCTCGGTCAGTTCGAGTGTTACTGCCGCCGCATGCGTAGCGGCAGCCGCGGATTTCAGGCCATCCGCATCCTGTTTGATCGCGTGCAATGTGTCTGCGACATTTTGAAATGCGGTGAGCACGGCGCTTTTATATTGCTCCTCCGCTTCTGTGTAGGCGGCCTTGGCGGCGCGCTCGCGGTGGAGCAAGGTCTTGCCGTCAAACACGGGCTGCGTGACGCCGCCGGCCAAGTCCCAAAACCCCGAAGTGAACAGATGACCCAGTACAACTGCCATGCTTCCGGCATCCGCGGTCAACGCGAAGTTGGGCAGACGGTTTGCACGAGCAACTCCAACCAACGCGCTCGCGGAATGCAGATTCTCTTGCGCTTGTCTGACGTCAGGACGCTGTTCCACAAGCTGCGAGGGAAGCGACAGCGGCAGCTCGCGGGGCAATTGGAAACTTGCAAGTTCAAATTCTTCTCCCAATTCGTGGCTGGGGAATCCGCCCGCGAGCACGGCTAACTGATCGCGCTGCTGAGCCAGCTGCTTCAACAAGGGGGGCAGAGTGGCGGCAAGCTGCGCAAGCTGAGCCTGCTCGGCCGCAACGTCGAGTTCGCTGGCATAACCCTTGCCAAGCTGGCTGCGCAAAATCTCCAGCATCTTCGTGTTTATGGAGATCAGTTGATTGGTGGCCTCAATCTGCCCGCGCAAGGACGCCTCTTGAATCGCTCCGGCCACAATGTTGGAACTCAAGGTGATGTGCGTCGCAGCCAGAGCGAATCGCGCCTGTTCCTCTTGCGCCTTGAGAGACTCAATCGTCCTTTTGTTCAAGCCGAAAACGTCGGGTACGTAAGAGACGGCAACTTCGGGCGTGTAAAGACTGTAATTCAGTGCGCCCGAGAAGGTGACTGGAGAAACATCGGGAGAAGACTTTCCGCGCGCCGCCGAGAAGCCGGCAGAAACGTTGGGATAATAGAAACCGTGTTGCGCCAAAGTAGTTTCTCTGGCCACCAACAGCGCCGCTTGAGCTGATTTCAAGTCGGGATTCGCCTTCAGCGCCGTCTCAATGAGAGTATTCAACGGCTTGTTATGGAATAAAGTCCACCAGTCGCCAGGAATATCGCGTCCTGCAGCGAAAGCTTGTGCTTCACCGCCCTGAACATTAGGAGTACTGCTGGTGGCGGCAGGAGGCGTCGGAACATAACCTGGAACATCAGGAGCCGCGGGCTTCTTGAAGTTGGGACCGACCACACAGCCGGCGCTCAGGAACAAAATTGCCGTGAGCGCCAGGATCGCAAGATTACGCAGATTGCCGGTGAAAGTCATAGCCAATCCCATGTGTCAAAATCGTCGATGAACTTCACGCCCATCCAGTCCCGCAGTATTCTGTTTGGAGCGTTCGAAAGATCCGCCAATCGCTGGAGGATTGAGCCCGCGATGACGTACGCTGCTAAGCGGCGATTCCGCCGGCCGGGGAAGCGACGGCCGGACTCGCCCACGAATCGGCGTTAGCTCGTCCTTCTCAGCGGACGTAGACTCAGTGAAAGCAGATCTTGCTGGAAGCGAGTGGGGGTTCGCCGCACTTGCCACTACCTGGCGCGGGTGCGGCTTTGAGGGAAGCGGAAGTTTGGCCGGAGAACGGTGCTGGAGTTCGGGACGTTTGGGCTCGGTTCGGCCGCTCGCGGCGTGCTCCATCGGCCGCTTGATTTCGGATGGCGTCTCCGCATAACTCGGCCCCCACGTTGCCGCTCCGCAAAGCAGCGTCACCAGCGCAATACGCCTATGTCTCATGGCCGCCCTCCGTTGGACGAGGACTGTCGCTGCCCAAGAAGATCAGCCGCAGTGCAGGCACGGCCAGCAGTAGCATAATCGGCCCCACCAGCATTCCGCCGACAATGACAGTCGCCAGCGGCCGCTGCACCTGGCTGCCGATTCCGGTGGAAATCGCCGCGGGAAAAAGTCCGATGCACGCCGACAGTGCGGTCATTAATAGCGGACGCATACGCGTGGTTGCGGCGCGGTACATCGCCTCGGCCGGCGCAAAACCCTGAGACCTTTCCTGGTTATAGAAGGTGATCATCAAAATGCCGTCCATCACCGAGACACCGAATAGCGAAACGAAGCCGATCGCGGCCGAAATGCTGAAGTTCAGGCCGGACACGTAAAGCGCAAGGATTCCGCCGACGATGGCATCGGGTATGCCTGCCAGCGCGAGGATGGAA
>JASIGB010000046.1:0-3801 GCA_030045355.1 Bryobacteraceae bacterium | reverse complement strand
AGTGACCCAATTGCAATTCCACTCACCCAAGAGATAGTCATTCCTTCTTGAAGCGGCGAAATGAAGTAGATTCGTGATGTCCTCCTGGAACGCCCCGACGAGGAGTCCCAACCCCGCAGTACAGACAGCCCCGATGATCGCGGCGGTAACCTCTACTTGCATATTCACCCGCTTTCGCGGTTACTCCGGCTATATTGCATTACCATTTCAGAAATCCTGCACTCCGCCATTGGTCTCAAAGTATACAACGAATTACCGGCGGGCGGGCCAATTTCCATTCGGTGAAACATGCATACGGCTATAGAACCCGCTGGGCTTCGCTATGGGAAGGATAGAAACTTTGGATTGGTATTGGGTTTGTGAATAGTCTAGGATATTCCTAGAGTCCCGTCGGCTCTGCGCCGTTCCTCGTTCGTAAACCCACGACCTCGTTCGCAAATTCAAACGTTTTTGTTCGGGAGGAAGTGTGTCTACCATTCGATTTCTCGGAATAGTGGCATTAACGATGTGCCTGAAAGCGCAAAATTACCCATTTCCCTGGAGTGCGAATCCGGCGTCCCGGCCGTTCGATAGTCCGCTGATGACCGCGTCGGGCGATGCGCCGGTTGCTAGTGCTTTCCCTTCACTTCCCGCGGCTCGGGAGCCAATTGCGGGCGTAGTGTCGCTGCGCGAGCTGGAATATCCCGTTCCGAGAAAAGCGCTGCGGGAAGCTTATGAGGCCCAGAAACTGGCCGACGCACACAAAACCCCGCAGTCGATCGCAAGATACGAAAAGGCGATCCGCATTTATCCTCGGTATCGCGATGCGCGGGTGGATCTGGGGGTGGAGTACGCGCGCGCCGGACGCCTCTCCGACGCGCGCGAACAGTTCCAAAAGGCGTTGGAGATCGGGCCGCCGATTTCCACGATTTATTATGATCTCGCGCTCGCGGCGCTGGCCTTGCAGAACTATCACGAGGCGGAAAAGCAGGCGCGGAAGGCGCTGGAGTTAGCCCCCGAGCATCGGGGCGCGAGAGAAGTCCTGGAGTACGTGCTAAATCACTGATTCCATACGATTTTTAGCCGCTGAATCAGTGGCGCGGACGGTGCACGGACTGCTAAAATAGGGTTTACGCAACCTTTTGCGAGGCGAAACGTTTGCTTCCAAAAACGTTTCCCGGCCCCGATTATTCCGAGGAGCTAACACTTGGCAGACCCGCAAAATCCCGACACTCCGCAAACTCCCGGCGGCCAGATGCCGCTCGGCGGTGACGGCAATAAGAATCTGATCCCCATCAACATCGAAGACGAGATGCGGCGTTCGTATCTCGATTACGCCATGAGCGTGATCATCGGGCGCGCGCTGCCCGACATCCGCGACGGGCTGAAGCCGGTGCACCGGCGAATTCTGTACGCGATGTCGGAGATGGGACTGGCGTTCAACCGGCCGTACCGCAAGTGCGCGGGCATCGTGGGCGAGGTGCTGGGCAACTACCATCCGCACGGCGACGCGCCGGTGTACGACGCGTTGGTGCGCATGGCGCAGGATTTTTCGCTGCGCTATCCGCTGGTGGACGGGCAAGGCAATTTCGGCTCCGTGGACGGCGATCCGCCCGCGGCGTACCGGTACACCGAGGCGCGGCTTTCGCGCATCGACACGGCGCTGCTGGAGGATCTGGATAAGGAAACGGTCGATTTTCGGCCGAATTTCGACGAGCGGCGCCAGGAGCCGGAAGTTCTGCCGACGCGCGTTCCGAACCTGCTAATCAACGGCTCGAGCGGGATCGCGGTCGGCATGGCCACCAATATTCCGCCGCATAATCTCAAGGAAATTGTCGATGCGACCATTCTGCTGGTGCAGAAGCCGGACACGCACCTGAGCGAGGTGGTGAACCTGGTGCAAGGTCCGGATTTCCCCACCGGCGGATTTATTCTAGGACGCCAGGGCATTCTCGATTACTTCACCAAGGGCCGTGGGACGCTGAAGCTGCGCGCCAAGGCTGCGACGGAAAAGATCGGCAAGGATCGCGAGGCGATCATCGTCACCGAGATTCCGTATCAGGTGAACAAGGCGCGGCTGATCGAAGCCGCCGCTGGGCTGGTGAACGAAAAGCGCATCGAAGGCATTTCGGAAATTCGCGACGAAAGTGATCGCGACGGCATGCGCATCGTCTTCGAGCTGAAGCGCGGCGAACAGGCCGAGGTGATCCTCAACAACCTTTATAAGCACACGCAGCTCCAGATCAATTTCGGCGTAATCATGCTGTCCATCGTCAACGGCCAGCCGCGCGAGCTGGGCCTGGTCGACGTGCTGAAGCGCTTCATCGATCATCGGATCGACGTGGTGCGGCGGCGCACGGATTTCCTGCTGCGCAAAGCGCGCGAACGCGAGCACATTTTGCTCGGGTTCAAGAAAGCGATCGAGAATTTGGACGCCGTGATCAAGCTGATCCGTGCGGCCAAGACGCCGCGCGAAGCGCGCGACGGTCTGATCACCACGTTCGAATTCACCGAGCGGCAGGCGCAGGCCATTATCGAACTGCAGTTGCAACGCCTGACCGGCATGGAAATCCAGAAAATCCTGGACGAACTGGCGCAGATTCAGAAAGAGATCGCCGAATACCTGGAGATCCTGGGGTCCGACAAGAAGCTGCGCGGCATCATCGTGCAGGAGCTGAAGGAGGTGCAGAAGGAGTTCGGAGACGACCGGCGCACGCAGATCATCGAAGACACCGGCGAAATTCATCTGGAGGATCTGATCCAGGTGGAAGACGTCGCGGTCACGGTCACGCACGGCGGATACCTGAAGCGCACGGCGGTGGACAGCTACCGGCGGCAATCGCGCGGAGGGAAGGGCCGCATCGGGATGGGCACGCGGACGGAGGATGTGGTGGAGCATTTGGTAGTCGCATCCACGCATGCTTACCTGCTGGTGTTCACCACCATGGGCCGCGTGTATTGGCTCAAAATCTACGAAATTCCAGACGCCGGCACAACGGGTAAGGGCAAGCACGTTTCGGGCCTGGTAAATCTGCAGCCGGATGAAGCGGTGAAGACGTTCCTGCCCGTGAAAGATTTCGTGCCGGATCAGTTCATCGTGATGGTCACCAAGCAGGGCGTGATCAAGAAATGCGAGCTGACGGAGTTCGACAATCCGATGGCGCGCGGGATCATCGCGGTGTCACTCGACGAAGGCGACGAACTTCTCGCCGCGCGGCTCACCGGCGGCGACAACTACATCTTCCTCGGCACGCGCGAGGGCAAAGCCATTCGTTTCCACGAAACCGACGTGCGCGCCATGGGCCGGCCGGCCCGCGGTGTCCGCGCCATGGATCTGGCCGATGGCGACACGATCATCGGCGCCGAAGTGGTCGAAAAAGACGGCTTGATTCTTTCGATATCGGAGAACGGATACGGCAAGCGCACGCCGCTCGAAGATTACCGGCTCACCGCGCGCGGCGGCAAGGGCGTAATCAATATGAAGATCACGCCGAAGATCGGCAAGGTGGTGGCGATTCTTTCGGTGAAGGAAGACACGGACCTGATGATCATCACGCGCGACGGCAAGATCATCCGGCTGGAATCGGGCGAGATTCGGCAGGCCGGGCGGTCGACCCAGGGCGTGCGGCTGGTGCGGATGGAAGACGGCGATCAGGTAGCGGCGGCGTCCGTGATTCCGGCCGTGATTCCCGGCGAAGGCGAAGCCAACGGGAACGGGCAGAACGATCTGCCGTTGCAATAGGCGCTCCCGGTTGGTCGCGAGGGATGGCGATTGGCGCCGCATGCGCCGCGCGGCTTGCAGCGGCGAGTGGTGCGGGCAGG
>JASIGB010000477.1:0-3253 GCA_030045355.1 Bryobacteraceae bacterium | reverse complement strand
ATGCCAGAGGAACCCAGACTTGCGCGTACCCGCGATCGAAGGACGGTGCCTCAGGAAGCACGCCGGCCACGGTATACGGCTCGCCATCCAATCGGATGGTGCGCCCAATCAGCTTCGGGTCGGCTCCGAATCGCGTCTCCCAGATGGCGTGGCTCAGGATCACCACATGGTCCTTACCCGGCTGATCCTCATCGGCCGCGAAGGTTCGCCCCAGCACGGGCCGTACTCCGAAAATATCGAAATAGGGCGCCGATACGTGTCCCACTCGAAGTTGAACCGGTTCACCCAGGTCCGTGAGCGTCTTCTGCCCGCCGTTGACAGCGGCCATATGCTCGAACACCGTGTTTTGGTTGCGCCAGTCGAGAAAATTCAACGTCGAGATCCCGTTGCGGTCACCCAGCGGCGGTTTCTCCAGCACCCGCACAATGCGATTGGCGTCGGCGTACGGCAGAGGCTTCAACAAGACCGCGTCGACGAAGCTGAAAATAGCCGTATTGGCCCCGATGCCCAGCGCCAGCGTCGCGAGCGCTATAACCGTGAAGCCCGGGGTCTTGAGCAAGGTCCGCACGCCGTAGCGCAGGTCCTGAACGAATCCGGTCAAAGCGCACCTCCGTCCATTGCAGACTTAGACGAAGAACGCGTGGAAATGTTCCGAGGTTACTGGACTGTGGCATCCTGAAATCAACTGCAGCGATGCACAAATTCGTCCGTTGGCGTTTTCTGGCCGCCGGTCCCCTGGCCGGTTTCATTCTGATCTGCGCCGCATTCGGCGAGCGCCCGTTCCGTGAGTACCCGGGCTACGAATATGAGATTGGCCAGGTGCCCATACCGCCGGATTGGCGCGTTCCCGGCGAATGGACCTTCGCGCGCCTCATGTATCCTTCGCAACACCTCTTTTATCCCGGCGAGTACCCGCGGCCGTATCATGCCAACTGGTGGGACGGCCGAACGGACTGGACCATCGATTATCCGCGCTCGGACCGCCATCTGTCCGCCGCCGTCCGCCGCCTGACGCGCATTCAGGCGCGGTCGGTGGAAGAGCCGGTGGATCTGCGCGACGGCGACGAGGTGTATAACTGGCCGTGGTTATACGGCGTCGAAGTGGGGCACTGGGACCTCACCGACGCTCAGGCCGCCAAGCTACGCGATTTTCTGCTGCGCGGCGGATTCTTCATGTGCGACGATTTCCACGGCACCATGGAGTGGAACATCTTCCTCTCCGGGATGAAGCGGGTGTTTCCGGATCGGCCCATTGTGGACATCGAAAACGGCAGCGCGATCTTCCACACCATTTTCGATCTCGACGATCGCTACCAAGTGCCCGGCGAGCAGTTCGTCTACACCCATCGCGTCTACGAAAAGGACGGCTTCGTGCCGCACTGGCGTGGGATTTACGACGATAAAGGTCGGATCATGGTCGCCATCTGCCACGATATGGACCTGGGCGATTCCTGGGAAAACGCCGACAATCCGCTGTATCCCGAAAAATACACGGCGCTCGGGATGCGCATCGGCGTGAACTACGTCGTGTACGCGATGACGCACTGAGCCATGGAGAAGGCGGATCTTTCGCGGATTACCGTGATTCCGGGACAGCGTTCCAGTCAGTCCTGTGTCTGCGGCTTGCGGATCACAGTCTGGGACGTGCCGGACATGCTTGCGTCCGGCATGACCGAGGATGAGATCGCCGACTATCCGTACCTCGAAAAGGCCGACTTTCCGGTGGTCCACGCCTATGCCTCGCGGACCGGCCGTGCCCGCGTTGCGCGTTGAAACTTCTCTTCGACGCAAACCTGTCACCGAAGTCGTCAAACGCTTAGCCGACATCTTTCCAGGATCGGAGCACGTTTTCAACACCGGCATGGCGCGCGACACATCAGACGCGACTGTTTGGGAGCACGCACGGGATAACGGCTTTGCCGTTGTGACAGCCGACTCCGATTGTATGGACCTCGCGCGAGCGCAAGGGGCGCCGCCCAAACTGGTTCGAATCTAGAACTGTGATTTTCGAACCGAAGAAGCAGAAGCCCTCCTTCGCCGTTACGCAATTGCCATCGCGCAAATGGAAGCATCCGCCCAGCACGTCCTCGTAATTCCCCGTGCGAGCTCCAGCGCTTCAGTGCTGCCACAGCGCCACTAACACCGGGTAGTACGCGTACTCCGGCCACAACGAAAACGCATCGCTAGTCAGGCAGTTCGTTCCGTCCTGGCAAGCCGCGGTATAGGTCTCCGAAAAACCCTCGTGAATATCGTAATCACCCACGTTCGGGTACAGGATTTTGACCGTATCCGCCATCGCCGGATCGGGCTCCGTGTCCGAGAGCATCGCCGACGTCCCTACGTACACGGACGGGTCCTGGCCGGGGACCACCTGAATCCGGATCGCGGAAACCGGCGCGCTTCCCGGACATCCGGTGAGCGGAACCGCGTAGGTGTAGCTGGTGCCCGAGCACGAACTGGACCCGGGGAACGAGATCGCGCCCGCCAAATACATCCCCAGCGGCGTGGCGGGCGTGATGCCGGTGGTCTCGGTCACCACTTGCACGTATTCGCCGGGAACCTCGCCCATGATGTACAGCGCGCTCAAGTCGATTCCGTCGCCCTGCGGGTCGATCAGGTCGAACTGCTCGGACCAGCGGCCCACGGCGTTGGGATATAGGATCGCCGCCACACCGTTCAAGTCCAGGCTCATCGCTGAATTCCCGATGAACACCTGTCCCACCTGGCCCGGCGTCACCGAAATCGTGATGCGATGCACGAACCCCGTGCCGAGCGCCGCGGGCGATCCGGTAAGCACTGTCGTCCCGCCGCCCACCGATTGCGAACTCGTCGAGCCGGTTCCGCCATACGGCGAAACATACAAGGATTCCGAACTGATCGCGTCGGTCGCGAACTCCTGCGCGATGGCGAGCGTCACCGGAACATTGACGGTGGAATCCGGAATTGCGACGAACTCCTCGCTCCATCCACCCAGACAATTGGGGAACAGCGTCTTATACAGCCCCGCGCCGGACGCCGGATTCATGGAGCTGTTGCCGAAATAGAATTTTCCGCAATAGCCGGGCTGGACCCGGAATCGCAATCGCGAGCCGGTCGTGCTGAGTGTCGCGGGCGGCACGCCGAAGGTCCCCGAGAACGCATACACATTCGCAGCGTCCACGACGTTGCCGCTTGACTGCAATTGCCACAGCGCCACCTGCACTCCCTCCGACGCGATCTCCGGCACGAACCCCCATCCGTTGAAGTTGGCGCC
>JASIGB010000476.1:0-2671 GCA_030045355.1 Bryobacteraceae bacterium | reverse complement strand
CGTTAGCCGGTCGCGGAAGCGCTGCAGGGCTTTTTCGGCGTTCTCAAAGCGGGTCTCGTGACGAGTGACAAAAATGAGATCGATGGGGCCGAGGGCTTGAAACAGCCGGTGGTATTGGGTCAGATACGAGCGGAAGGCTGCCGTAGTGAGCAGGTCGTCATCGATGAAGCAGAACGAAAGGCTAGGGCCCTCGCTATCGCTCAGAAAAACAGGAAATCCATCAACAAAGTGCCTGGTCATGAAGGCCCCTCGAACGCAGAAAGCGCGGGCCGGCAGGACGCCTGCTTCGACCTTCCGGGCGTCTAAGAAGTGTTGAAGCTTATCCTGTTCTGTAGCGAGAAATGTGCTTTCCGGGTGCTCCAAGACAAAATCCAGTCCCATCAGGCGGAGGCGAATCGTGGAGGGCTGGTGTTCGCGGCGATTGCGGTTGTCCTGCTCACCGATGGCGGCGTACATGGGCTTGTAATGGAGACGGAACAGATGCCGGTCCTCCCGGTAGATTTCGCGACAGGCGTGTTTGCGGGCCGTGAGCTTGTCGATGAAATCCTGGGCGCGTTTGCCGAGATCGCATCCGGCTGAACGTAGAAACTGGCGCCGAACGAAATAGCCACCGTGCAGGGCAACAAGCCTCAGAAAACGCGCCTCGGGCTCCGTATATCCAAAGCGCTGAATTGCAGAAATCTTCTGGTCGATAGTCATAACTCGATCTCCTAAAGCGCGAGCACGGTGGCCGTCAGCTCGCGGCCTTCCCACTGCGCCCGGTGCCCCCGGGAAGTAGACACGAAGCCGTACATCTTGAAGCCGGCCCGCGCCTTTGTATCCATGTGGCCCCGGTGATAATGCTCTGTTGCGAGTTCCAGATCCACGCGGTCGAGATCCCCTTCCGGGGTGTCGTACTCGATTCGCAAATCAGGTAGGGCGATTCTGCCGTCCACGATGGGCAGGTGCTGCTCGTCAGCGATTTGCTGTTGTCTTCGGGCGTATTCGAGCGCCCCGGAATCCCGTTCGCGGGCAAGTTTTGAATACACTTCCCGCTTCAGTTCGTAGTCGAGAACAACGCGCCGGATCTTTCCGCCTCGCCCTTCGATTCGGGGCGCTTCGGCTTGATACATCTGATAGATCGCGGCGTCGTGGGGGACTTCGGCTGGCTTGACGAAGCCCGAGTAGACGGCCTGGTCGGCTGGTAGCGTTTGATCCTCGCGCGCCACGCGTGCGCCCGTACGCGTCAGTGTCACGATGGCGAGCGTGTCGCGATTCTTACCCACGGAAATCGATCGTCGTAGAAGAAGCCCCTTGGCCTGGAGGTCCATTAATTCCTTTCGCATGGCCGCCGCCATGCCGTTGTAGTGGTACTTGAGAAGTGCGTCGGCTGAGACGATGCGGAAACGGCCGATGTCACGCAAAACGCCGCGTTCCCTGGCGCTGAGATCGCGATGCTTATTCCGGTCCCGAACGTCCCCGCGGTCCTCCCTTCGATCACGGGAGCGCCGTTCGGTAGTCCGGGTGCGGCTCGGGCGAGGACGGGCATTGTTCGATCCACCACTGCGGCGCTGAAACAGTGGCATCTGGGTCGTGCGGACCTCCGGTTCCGCGATTCGCGCTCATCGGGTTCGTATCCCCGGCTCATAAAGAGTCCTCCTTCAAACGCTCTGTTAGCTCTTCAGAGATGCTCTGGCCGGTGCGCAATTGTTTTTCAACATGGGCCAGCTTGCGCCCGGTTTCTTTGAGGAGTAGCTTGCGGACCCCGAAGTAAACGGCTGCGTAGATGTTGATAAAGAGAACGGTCGCAAAGATCAGAATCGTGACCCCATATCGATCGAGCAGCAGAGATCGGTACGGGATCAGAAACCGGCACTGATCGAGCAAGAAGAACCCGATCGCCATGAAGAGAATCGTGGTGGCGAAGAAGACGTTGGTAACCATAGATACTCCTACTGAAAGGCCTGATCCTCGCGAAAATAGGTAATGGTCAGTCCCAGAGGATTGACCGGAATCATGACGTTTGGGACTCGGTCTTTCACGACGAAAACACAGTGCGCCGTGTATTTTTCACGTTTCAGTTCTGTGCCATCCCCGTAGTTCGAATAGACGCGCTCGAAGTCCACGCTCGCCTTATATGGGGGCGTGCGCAGGTCCTCGATTGAGACGTTGTTCACAACCACGTCGATCTCTGGACCGCCGCCGGCCAGAAAGTTTTCAATCGCGTTGCTCTTCTTGTTGGCCTCGATGGTCGCGTCCGCTAGCCGGCCGTCGAGGAAGTACAGAGAGCGGGCGAAGTTCTCGCGCACGGTTGCACGTCTCCGGCTGTAATGCTGGGTGACGAATTCCATCAGGAAGTAACGGACCTCGGCGTCGTGGGGCTGGTAGACCAAGGAATTGTAGGTTACGGCCTCCGCGCGCCCGACATCGTTGACCCGGATCACGAGCGGCTTGAAGCTGTGGAATGCCTGGAAGGTTTTAACGTTAAGGACGATCAGTCCAAGCGTGACCAGAGACAGGCACAGGAGCGCGATTCTCAGATAGTTCGCGGCGACGAGTGGCGTCCCGTACAGCTCGACAAATTGCCGGCGAGCGGCACGGAGGTCGGCATCGGGCGGTGGCATCAGATTGGTTAACTCGGACATGAAATCCTCCTCGCCCCTAGAGAAGCCTCGGGATCACCGACTCGCCT
>JASIGB010000475.1:0-2621 GCA_030045355.1 Bryobacteraceae bacterium | reverse complement strand
CGGCCCACGGTGCGGATGACATGCTCCAGGCCGAGCTTGTACGCATAGCTGTGGTAGCGTTGCGCGCCGGCGAATTTGCCGAGTCCGATCGCGGTCATCTTCATGAGCCCGCTTTCGAGTTTGCCGGAAAAATCGGTGTGCCATTTGACGCGATTGATCAGCAGGACGCCGTCGCTCTCAAACGCGCTGCGATCGAGGTAGGTTTCGATGCCGTCCTGCGTGCGGCCGGTGGAAACCACGTCCAGCGAACTTATGACCGGACAATCCATCGTGGCCTCATGGATGCCGTAGTGCGCGAGCACGTCGGCCTGGCCTTCCGCGGTCGCGCTGCCGTGGCTGCCCATCGCCGGGAAAATGAACGGGCGCGCCCCGTGCGATTTCCAGTAATCCACTGCCGCGCGTGTGACCGTGGCGATATTCGCGATGCCGCGGCTGCCCACGCCGATGGCAATGCGTGCCCCGCGCGCTTGCGGCCTCACGCGCGACGCAAAATCGCAGTCGGCGAGCTGGCGCAAAACCTCGCCGCGGACGTCGCCAATGGAGCGATCGGGAAAATGCTGGCGCACCGGCAGCATGCGGGGCAGAACCCACGAAACTGGCATGCCTTCAGGATACCTTCTTGCGCTTCTTGGCCGGCCTTTTAGGCGCGAACTCGTGCTGGTGCTTCTCCATCCACACGCGCGCGCCGCGGAATGCGACGCCCTCGGCCTCCAGGCGCATGCGTTGTTCCAGGCCGTTTTCGCCGGGCAGCGAAATTTTCCCGCCCGCGCCCACTACGCGATGCCAAGCCAGCCCCCGAGCTCCGCGCAGCGCCCACACCACCTGGCGTGCGCAGCCGGGAAATCCCGCCGCGCGCGCGATGTCGCCGTACGTCGATACCTTGCCGCGCGGGATTTGCCGAATCGTGTCGCGGATTATTGCGAGCATGGCCGGCTTTTGTACCATGCCAGCGTCCGCCGCAGCCCCTCTTCGAGCGTATATTGCGGGTCGTGGCCCAAGTCGCGGCGGGCGGCGGTGGTGTCGGCCTGCGAATCGCGCACGTCGCCCGCGCGCGGCGGGCCATAATTCGCGGGCAGGCGGACGCCTTCGATCTGTTGCAGGAGATCCCAGACGTAGTTGAGCGAATATCGATTGCCGTTTCCCGCGTTGTACATCTTGCCCGCGGCGCCGGGCGCGGTGGCCGCCTTCAGGCACAACGCCGCCACGTCCTCGACGTACGTAAAATCGCGGGTCTGCTCGCCGTCGCCGAAAATCGTGGGCGGCACGCGCTCGACGAGCGCTTTCATGAACAGTGAAAGCACTCCGGAGTAAGGGCTCGCTGGATCCTGGCGCTCGCCATACACGTTAAAAAATCGCAGCGCGACGGTCTCCAATCCGAAGCAGGACTGAAACACGCTCGCGTAGTGCTCGCCCACCAGCTTCTGCACCGCATAGGGCGATTTCGGCCGCGGCAGCATGCTCTCCGTCTTGGGCAGAATGGGGGTGTCACCATATGCCGACGATGACGCCGCATACACCAGTCGTCCGACCTTGGCTTCGGCGGACGCGCGCAGAACGTTGAACGTGCCGTCGATGTTCACCTCGTGCGAGGGAACGGGATCGCAGATGGAACGCGGAACCGAAGGAATCGCGGCCAGGTGGAAGACGATGTCGGCGCCGCGGATGGCGTTTCCTAGGGCCGCGGCGTCCCGAATATCCGAGCGGTTCCACTCGATGCGCGAGCGGATTTCTTCCAGGTTCTCCGCGCGGCCAGTGAGCAAATTGTCGATCACGCGGACTTCGCCATCCTGGCGGGCGAGTAACGCGCGCGCCAGGGCCGATCCAATAAAACCCGCGCCGCCCGTAACCACGTAGCGTGTGAGCCGCAAACCATCATTATAGGCCGCGGAAAAGTATAGGCCGCAAAAAAAAAAGCCGCCCCCGCGTTTGGCGGAAGGCGGCTGCACGCAAAGCCGGACGTGCGTAACGGATGCGGCTAACGCTTTACCGTTTCCCGTTGTCGTTGTTCTCGTCTGGCTTCGTCATAGGCAACGTCGGATTGAAGGCGCGCCCAATCATCGGCCTGTTTCTGCGCTTCGTCCTTGGAGATGCCGTACCGTTCCTGGATGCGGCCCACCAACTGGTCTTTTCTTCCGGCGACCTGCTCCCAATCGCTGTCGCTGAGCTTGCCCCACTGCTCGCGGGCCTTGCCCTTCATCTGTTTCCAGTTGCCTTCGATTCTGTCCCAATTCATAAGGTTAAAAATCTCCTTCGCTTCCCGATGGAAGCAAAGGACACGCCAATTGGCCATTGGCCTAAGCGGCTCATTCCGTTGAGGGTCACGAGTTGCTAACGACTGTAACTGCTAATGGCCACATAGAAAAATTACGCGAGGCATGATACCAGTAGATATTGGACCCCATTTTGGAAACCGATCTGCCGGGCGTAGAGCGCTTTGCGCGCGGCAAGGTGCGCGATGTCTATGCGGCCGGCGAATACCTGGTGATCGTCGCCACGGACCGGCTGTCGGCGTTCGATTGCGTGTTGCCCACGCCCATCCCCGACAAGGGCCGCGTGCTCACCGCGATGACGCTGTTCTGGCTGGACCATTTGCGCGACGTAGTGCCGAATCACCTGGTGTC
>JASIGB010000474.1:0-5164 GCA_030045355.1 Bryobacteraceae bacterium | reverse complement strand
GCATGGCTTTCCGCGCTTCGGCCAATTTGCGGCGCGATTCGCGGCTTTCTTCGGTTTCGCGATAGAGCGCCTGTGCCACGGGCGCGGGGCCGCGCATATCGCTCAAGCCCAAGACCTCGATTTGGAATTCGCCGCTGTCGTTTTTCACCTGCAGCATTTCGCCGAGGTGAAGGTCGCGCGCGGGTTTGACGAGCTGGCCGTTAGCACGGACGCGGCCGAGATCGCAGGCGCGCGAGGCGAGCGAGCGGGTTTTGAAGAAGCGCGCGGCCCAAAGCCATTTGTCGATGCGAACGGCACTGGAGCTAATGGGCGGCTCCGGCATTGCGCTATTAAGCCGCGACTTCCACGTAGTCGACCGAGGAATGAGGCTCGGGGATCGGCTCTCCGACTTCGCGCATGGCTTCGAAATGCGCCGCCAGCGCGTCCTGGAAATTGCGGCGCGTTTCTTCCGCCGTATCGCCCGTTGCGGCACAGCCATCCACGTCGGGAGAGTAGGCGGAAAAGCCGGTTGCCGTCTGTTCAATTACAACAGAGTAGCGTCTCATGCTCATTTCAGGTCTGCCTTTTTGAGTATAGCGTTGAGCGTGCCGATTGCCAGTTCCTTGCCGTCGTTGCCGGGGACCGTAATCACTGACGGCTTTTTGGGATGTTTGAAATGGCGATGGCTGCCTTTGGAGCGCATTTCCACCCAGCCATTGTGCTCCAGAAGCCGAATCACCTCGCGCACTCTCATCGGTATGACACAGTCACGATAGGGCTGTCCGGCGCGAGCGTTATCGCTTGGCCGCCATCCGATTTGCCCGTCTCGGCACCTTGTAGGGAAGCTTTATCGCGAATGTCTTGCTGGCACGGACCTCTATGTCTGAAACGGATTCAGACAGGAATCTCATGTGCCCCATTACGTCGTTGATGGTTAGCTTTATTCGCTTGCCGAGCTCGACCGGAGGGGCGGTTACGCGCCGGACGAACGTATGGTTCACTACTCCCCTCGCGTGTACTATCACGTTGCGAATCTCGATCAGTAGAATCGCGCGTTCCAGCGATGCGTTGTCCGTGAACAGCTCGAATTCAAGATGCGTCGACAGGTATTTCGAAAGTTCTCTCATCCCCTGGTATGCAAGCTGGTTCACTTTTCTGTCGGCGAGAGCCGTGATGAGGTCGGCGCGAGTGGACTGAGAAAGAACGAAATCCACTGTAATCTGCTCGTTCGAGCGCAATGCTTCAGGCTTTGCTCGGAAGACCATCGAAAGCAGTTCCGCAATGTAGACGAGATAGCTGTCAATCGCTCGAGTGAGCGCCATCTCCGTCAAGAGCTTATAGTAGGTGAAGATTTTTCTCCTCGCTCCGGCACCGATTGCGAGCCCTCGGCGCGTTTTGTAGTCGCGCCGCCCCGATCTCCTGTCGGACTTGGCAATACTGCGAATTGCGTCATCGAGCTCGATAGCGGACCTGACAAGCCAATTGAGAAAGCTTTCTATCTCATCAAATGACTTAATAAACCGAGCCCGGGGCGCCGACATGAACAAGGGAAATCCCTTTCCCACGGTTTCGGCCTGTGCGCTGTCCATTTATACTTTATTTTAGTTCGCCACGTAGTGCATCAGGCTTGGACGATGAGCTTGAGCGCTCGTGTTTTGTGCGCTTCCAAAAATAGTACCCGAGCATGGTTTTCGCGTCCTGGATTTCTTCGGAATTAATAGCCGCTTCTATTTCTTTCCCAGTAAACCAGCGCGTTTCGATGCGCTCGTCTTCCATGGGTTGGGCCGCGCCCGCGGTGAGGCCGGTGGCTAGATAGATAGTCATTTTCTCAGTGAGGAAGCCGGGGCTGGGGAAAAACGAGATGAGCTTCCGCCAGGTTTTCGCGCGATAGCCAGTCTCCTCCTTCAGCTCGCGCCTAGCGGTTTGGAACGGCTTTTCGCCCGGGTCGACGGAGCCGGCGGGCAGTTCCCACAAATACCGCTGCGCGGCCAACCGATACTGGCGGACCAGCAGAATGCGCTTGCGATCGTCGACCGCCATCATCACGGCCGAGCCGCGATGGCGCACGATGGCGCGCTTGATCTCGAAGCCGTCGGGATCGATGGCCCGATCTTCGGTCACGGTGAAAAGGCGGTTGGCGAAACGTTCTTTGGAGGAAACGATTTTCATGATTTGTGGATTGCTTTTTCAAATTCGGCGAGCGGCAGCGCGTTCAGGACATCGCGCGGTTCGAGCCACCCGCGGCGCGCCGTGAGAACGCCGAAGGGCATGTTGATGCCGAGATGCTTGGTCTGATGCGCGTCGGTGGAAATGGCGAACTTACAGCCGAGTCCTTTGGCAGTGCGGACCATCGCGCCCGAGAGATCCAAGCGCTCGGGACTGCCGTTGATTTCGAGGTATACATTGCGGCGCGCGGTTTCCGTGGCCACGCGCTCGAAATCGAAGGGGAACGGATCGCGATTGAGCAGAATGCGGCCGGTGGGATGGCCCATCACGCGCAGCGATGGCGATTCGAGCGCGCGCAGCAGGCGATCGGTCATCTCCGGGGGTTCGAGATTCATGTGGCTGTGAACGCTGCCCACCACGATGTCGAGTTCGACGAGCGCGTCTTCGGCCAGGTCCATGGCGCCGTCGCGGCGGATGTCGCATTCCAGGCCCGAGAAGACGCGCAGCGGCAGACCGCGCCGGTTGAGGTCGCGGACCTGCTTGGCGAAGGCGACCGCGCGCGTTTCATCCAGTCCATTGGCCATGGCGAGAGCCTTCGAATGATCGGTGATCGCCACGTATTGGTAGCCGAGCGCGGCGGCGGCTTCCACCATCTCTTCGAGCGTGGCGCGGCCGTCGGTCTCGGTGGTGTGCATGTGCAGATCGCCGCGAATATCGGAGAGCTCGATCAGATTCGGGAGCCGGCCATCGATGGCGGCATCGATCTCGCCGCAGTTTTCCCGCAGCTCGGGCGGGATCCAGGGAAGGCCGAGGGCGGCATAAATGGCTTCCTCGGTTTCGCCAGCGACACGTTCCTCAGTGTCCAACTTGAACAGTCCATATTCATTCAGCGTGAGACCGAGCTTGAGCGCGCGGCTGCGCAGGATGATGTTGTGCTCCTTGCTGCCGGTGAAATACTGCAAGGCCGCGCCATAGCTTTCATGCGGGAGCGCGCGCAGGTCCACCTGAATTCCGTCGAGGCTGTATTGAATGCTGGCCTTGTTGGGACCCTTGCCGAGCACGGTGTGAGCCTTCGGATGCGCGGCGAAGCGATCGAGCGCATCGGCGGCGCCGGGGCCGGTGACCAGTAGATCGAGATCGCCGATGGTTTCCTTGCCGCGCCGCAGGCTGCCCGCGGCTTGAATCTTTTCGATGCCGCCGGTTTCGGATAAATACGGAATGAGCTCGCCCGCGATCTTTTGTCCGAAGCTGAGCAGGAAGCGGCCGGTGCGCTGGCGGTACTGCGCGATGGATTTAAGCACCTTCTCTTCGAGCTTGGCGCCCAAGCGCGGCAGCTCGCGCAATTTTTGTTCTTTGCAGATGCGCTCCAGATCGTCGACGGTGGCGACCTTGTAATGCTGGTAGACCAGCGCGATGCCTTTGGGGCCGAGCCCCTGGATTTTGAAAAGATCGAGCAGCGTGGGCGGGAATTGCGCGAGCAACGCATCGCGCTTTTCAAACGAGCCACGCGTGGAAAGTTCTTCGAGCACGGTGGCGATGCCTTTGCCGACGCCTGGGATTTCGGTGACCTTGCGCTCGGGGTTGACCAGAATGTCGGCCACGCGTTCGGGATAGCCTTCGATGGCCGAAGCGGCGTTGCGGTAGGAACGGATGCGGAAGCCGTCTTCGCCGGCGATCTCCATCAGGTCAGCGGTTTCGGCGAGCACGCGCGCGAATTCACGATTTTCCATGCGGTCGGGGCGAGGCTGATATCGAAGCTAGCATGTGGGGTTCGACGTGCACCAGCACGTCGGCCACCCACTCGATCTCGTTACGGATTTTTTCCTTCACTTGCGTGGCGATTTCGTGCGAGTCGTACACGGTCATCGCCGGGTCGACTTCCAGGTGTAGGTCGACGTGCCATTTCAGGCCGGTTTTGCGCGCGAAACATTTTTCGATGCCGAGGACGCCGGAGACGCCAAGCCCGACTTGGCGGATGCGGTCCATGGCTTGGGGCGAAGGCATGGTGTCCATGAGCTGCACCACGTTGTCACGCACCACGCGGATGCCGAGGAAAATGACAATGACGCCGACTAGCGATCCGCCGACGTGGTCCGCGAGGGGGAATTGGGCGGGGTAGATCAGTGTGAGGCTGAGTCCGCCCAGGGCCACCGCACCCGAAAGAACATCCACGGTGTCGTTCCAGGCGTCGGCCACCAGGCCCGAGCTATTGATTTTCTTGCCGTAACCGCGCTTAGCGGCGCCGGTGATGGACTTGGTCACAATGGAGGCGATGAGAGGCCACACAGCGTAGCGGGCGGGCGCGTGGCTCTCGCCGCCGAGATGCAGCGCCTCGAAAGCGATAAAAGCGCCGGTGGTGACCAGAATCATTCCCACGGCGAGCGCGCTGAGAGTTTCCAGGCGGCCGTGACCGTAGGGATGTTCGGCGTCGGGCGGCTTGGCGGCGATGATCAAGCCGAGCAGCACCAGGCCGCTGGACAACACGTCGCCGGCGGATTCGATACCATCGGATACCGCCGCCGTGGAATCGGCGTGGAGACCGATGGCGATCTTCGCCACCGCCAGGCACGCGCTTACCAGCATGCTGGCGATCGCGACGCGGCGGCCGGCGAGCTCGGCTGTCACCTGCGCCTCTTTTTGACGTAGACCAACTGGTAGCTGCCTTCGACCAGGTCGCGGATTTCCTGCCAGTTGAGTTTGGTGTCGGCGCGCAGGGAGACCCAGCCGTGCTGGCCGACGTACGGCGTGCGGTAGAAACGGCTGTCTTCAAGGAACACGGGCTGCATTTTCTTGCCGACTTTGACGCAGATCGACAGGATGCCCTTATAGGTCTCGAGCACCGTGAAGGTCTTGGTTCCGACCTGGAAGGTGGGGTGGCCGAAGGTAGTGGTTTCGCTGGTTTTCGGCAAAGCTAAGCAGATTTCGCGCAGTTTGTCCAGTATCTTCTTATCGTCCATCAGGCAAGTCAAATACTAGTGTACGGGAAGACGGCGGGGTCGGCGGGTGACCGCGCACACGC
>JASIGB010000473.1:0-5624 GCA_030045355.1 Bryobacteraceae bacterium | reverse complement strand
CGTCCGGCTGAGGTACATCCGTTATGTCATGTGCGAGGGCTCCCACCTCAACGTCCTCGAATCACGACAACCGCTGATTCGCTCACCCGAAACAACTCCTGGGGAGGGCTTTCTACGCGCACGCGAACCGGATAGCGAGAGGCCAGGTGCACCCAGTTCAGGGTTCTCTGCACGTCTGGAAGGACTGGACCCAAGCGGCCCACCACATCCGCGTCGGGAGTTACCCCGAAGCCGATGCTATCCACAATGCCCGTGAAATGGATATCTGGTTTGGACATCACGTAGACCTCGGCGCGCATTCCGGGAGCGATGTGCTGTAGTTGGCCTTCACGAAAGTTGGCGACCGCCCACCACGTTCGCGCGTCGATCAATGTGAACACTTGCTGGCCGACATGTGCGTAGGCGCCTTCTGAGATCGTCAGATTCGTGACGCGCGCCGCAAACGGCGCATAAACCCGGCAGTTGTTGAGATTGTAGCGGGCAGTTTCTACGGCGGACTTGCGTGCGCCGCGCTGATTGACCAATGGTTCGAGCGTGGTCACCGCATGCTGTGCCTGTTCGTGCTGGGCCTTGCTCTCGACCAGCATGGCCCGGGAGCGTTCCTGCTGAGCCAGCGTGGACTGCAACCCCGCCTGCGCCAGTAGCAGTTGAGATTCCGCCTGCTTCAGAGATTGTGAGTCTGCAACCTCGGAAGTCCTGGCACGATCCACCTGATCCACGGTGACAAACTGCTTGACCAGCAGAGGCTCAATCCGATGTAGGTTATTATTCGCATAGTTCCACTCCGCTTGGGCGCGGCTGACGCCCTGTTCGGCGTTTGCGACGTCGGCCCGGGCCTGATCCACCGCCGCCGCCGATCGAGAGACGTCAGCTTCGGTGCCTTGAATATTTGCCTCGGAAACAGATACCGCGCTCACCAGCGCCGCGATTCTTCGCCGCTCATCCGAAATCTGCCCCTCCAGAGCCGCCTGCTCTGAAATTGCGTTCTCCAGAGCGTAGCGATAAGGCCGGTCGTCGATCTCGTAAAGCAGGTCACCTTGCTTCACAAACTGGTTGTCACGTACATTCAGACGCAGAATCGGACCCTCCACCTGCGGCGCAATTCCGATGAAGTTAGCGAGTATCTCGGCGTCGTCGGTTCGTGGATAGGAGTTCACGTGATACAGCACGATGAGCCCAAGCGCCACGGCGCCAATCACGATGGCGGCGCTTAGCACGCCTCCCAGCACACTTCCAAGTTTCGTACCCGTGTTGGACGCCATTGCGATTTTCCTCCTTATCGAAATAACGCGAGCCAAAGCGCGAAGCTAAATAGCGCCGTCAGGCTTGGGTAGGCCAAAACCGGAAGCGCGATCACGATATGCAGGCGCGACAAGAGCCATCGTGCGGCAACCGTGAGCACTAAGCTCAATGCCAGGCACGCAAGCCACGCTGGAAAGAACGACCCCAGGACATCGAAAGATGGCGCCCGCCCGCAACCTGCGAGAAAGAACGCCGCGACCATCAAAGCAAATATAGAAATGCGCCGGCGTGTATGAGTGCTCATGGCCGATTGTGCCTCGTGTTGGATTGGATTGCGTCTCCGCAGCGGAACGCCAGATCTGCGAGCGCGGTCAATACCTGTGTCCGCGCCAGGATGTCCGTGGACCGGGCGTCGGCAAGAACCTTCTGCGCGGCGGTGACGTCCAACAGGTTGCGAACACCGTAATTGTAGGATTCCAGGGCCGCGGCATAGGACTCGTTGGCCGAGTTAAGCAGTGCCGTCGCCGCCTCGCGCTGGCGAAAGGCGGTGTTCAAATTCGAATAAGCCGTCCAAACCTCGTCCTCGATGCTGTCGCGCGCGGCGCTGACCTCGGACTCCGCCCTGCGGATTTCGGCTTCCGCCTGCATCAGGCGGCCTCGACGCGCGCCGCCGTCAAACACGGTCCAACTTAAGCTGAGAGCCATCCCGCCAGTCAAGTCGGCTGTGTGTCCCCAAGGCAGGGTTTGCTGTTGGAAGTACAGCGACTGAAACGCTGGGCTGGCTTTGAAATTCAGGCTGGGATAATACGCCGCGCGCGCCTCTTTCCGTTGCGCCTGCGCCCGGCGGATATCCGCCAATTGCGCCAGAAGGTCGGGCCGCTGGTCGAGAGCACGATCGATCACCTGCTCGACCGTCTGGCCGATCGACTCGGGAGTGGGCGTCTCACTCAGCGGCTCGATGCGAATCATCGTGGCAGCGCGAGCTCCCAAGGTGGTAGCTAGATCGCCCCGGGCGTTCTCTTCCGCGCCTAAAACCGCTTGCAGGTTGTACTGCGATTGCGCGGTCGCGCTCCGCGCCTCCAGGACATCGGGCAAAGTGGCTAGACCGTTGCGTAGCCGCTCTTCCGCGGCTTCTTGCACCGTCTCCGCATTCGCCAAACTTACTCTTGCGGCCGCGTCCTGAGCAGACGCATTGAGCAGGCGATAATAGGCCTCCTGAACTTGAAAGATAAGTTTCCGGTGAACGTCGTTAAAGCCGAAGTTCGCGGCCAGTAGCCGCGCGCTCTCCGCTGCGATTCGGCCGCGACGCGCCCCGAAATCAAGAATCGTATAGTTGAGGTCCAGTGACACCTGAGAGTCAGGAATCGTGAAACGGTAGAACTGTGTGCCTAGCGGAACCTCCGCGCGATCCACTCCCGAAAGCGCCACAGCCGATACGGTTGGATACAGTTCGCTCCGCGCGATTCCAAGCGCTGCGCCCTGGGCCAGCGCGCTTTCCCAAGCCACACGTGTCTCGGGGTTGTGGGCTTCCGCCAGATCGATCAATTCCGCCAAGGAATAGGCTCTCTCGGGGGCAATGGGAAACACTGGTCCACCGGCGCGCTTGCCATAGTTCGTGATCTGCCGTTCATCCGGGGCATGCCACGGATGATCAGGGGAACCCGGTGGCTTTTGAGCGAAGACTGTAACGGCAGCCGTCAAAATCATAACGGGAATCGTTGCTCCGGCTCGATGATTGGATCTCGAGGAGTGGGAAAACAGTGCGCGCTTTTCTTTGAGGGATTTCAAGCAACACCCCGGTTTGACGCCTGCAATTTGTCGCAGCAATTCGATTCTCCATCAGCAACCACTTCGCGCCATCGCCTGCCGGCCGCCGGCTCCGCGTTCCTCGCTTGTGACCTTGGGCAGGAATGGCACCACCCCAAGCGCGGGCCGCGGAGGCACGGATTGTTCACCATCCCTGCAGGATCATGAGCCGCACAACGAATCAGCGCCGGTTAAACCAAACCGCTACGTTTTCACCGGCGCAGCCCCGCAATTTCATCCAGAAGCGGTATCTGACCTGACAGAGCTCCGGGCCTTTCGCCGCTTGCAATCGATCTCGCGGACCACCTTCCTTCAGGCGGCAGCGTCCCGCGGAACCCGGTGGACTTCCCTGATAAGACCGGTCTCCACGTCGAAAATGAAGCCCCGCACCGGAACCTCTTTGGCGATCCAGGGGTGTGATCTGACCTTCTCAATCTGCTCTCGTGTGTTCTGTTCGGGATCTTTGTAAGAGAAGAAGCGCATCGGGGCGGGCGACGCGTCGCCGGTTAAAGCAGTGAGTTTCGCATTCAGTTCATCGTCCGTGAATGTCGTGAATCCGCAGCCGGTGTGATTCAGCAGCATGATTTCCTTCGATCCGAGGACGCGGGTGGAAACGACAAGCTCCCCGAGCACATCTTCGGTTACCGCCGGGCCGCCGGTTCGGATCACGTCGAGGTCGGCATGCGGCAGCCCCAGAATTCCCGAGAGGTCCGAAAGCCGAGGATCCATGCACGTCACAACCGCGATTTTGGGGGCTGGATGCGCCCCCAGTTTCTTGTCGTACTTCTTGGCGTACGCCTGGTTTGCTTTTAGCGCTTTGTCGATAAGACTCATTGCAAATCTCCATGTTGAGTAATGTAGGTTGGTCAGAAGAACCTGCGGCCCCCGACTACCTCAATTGCTGATTGCAACTACGCATCCTTCAGCGCGGTGCGGCTCGAGTTCGCAAACTTGCTGCTGCAACAGCATCTGGAGGACGCTCACCGGTTTGAGGATCACCCGCGGATGGCAGCTGGCGAATATCCGACGCGGCATTTGGACGGACTCGCTGACCCCGCAATACGCTCGGCTTCTAACCCACCGCCACTCCGCCGCCGGCTTTAGGATCGTTCCGGCGAACAATGAAGGAGAGCAGAAACATGATGCTCGCCGCGATGGTCAGCACGATAAACACATCGATGTAGGCGAGGGTTGCCGCTTGAGCCCCCAGGAATCGGTAGAGCAGACCATAAGCCTGCTTGGGCGCATCGGCAACGCTGGCGCCGGACGCGACCAGCCGGGCACTCAAAGCTTCCACCTGGTTCTGAAGAGAGCGATCGAACCGGGAGGTATGCTGCGACAGCACCACCTGGTGAACCTGCGAGCGCCGCGCCAGCAGTGTGGTGACCATGGAGGTCCCTACGCTGCTCCCGATATTCCGCATGAAATTGATGATGCCCGCCACGTTATTGGCCTTTTCGGCCGGCAGCCCGATGTAGCCCGCCATTGTTACCGGAACAAACAGAAGGCCGAGTCCCACGGATTGGATCACGCGCAGGATAGCCGCCGACTGGAAACTGACCAACGCGTCGAACCACACCATCGAGACATACATCCCGATCGCCAGCGCCAGCCAGCCCGCGGCGATGATGTATTTGGCTGGATATTTTCCGGCCAGCCGTCCCACGATGGGCATTTCCAACAGCACCACCAAGCCTCCGCCCGATAGAACGAGCCCGGCGTTTTCCGCCGTGTATCCCATTACGGTCTGCAGGAACTGCGGCATCATGACCAGGCTGCCGAAAAGCAGAATGCCGAAGAGAAACATCATGACGCTCGCAGTCGCGAAGTTGAAACTCCTGAACAAATGAACATCGATGATAGGCGTCTTATGACGCCACTCCCAGATCACGAGACCAATGAGACATACGGTCGAAACGATGACCAGGCGCGTGATAAACGGGGAGCCGAACCAATCGTCTTCCTGCCCCTTGTCGAGTACCACTTGAAGCGCTCCCACGCCCAACGCGAGTAGCGAGATGCCGATAAAATCGACGCGCACGCCCGCGTTTTTTCGTTGCGCGAGCAAAGGCGGATCTTCCACCAGCCGCATGACGAGGAATAGCGCGAGAATTCCCACCGGCAAGTTGATGAAGAAGATCCAGCGCCACGAATAGTTATCGGTGATCCATCCGCCCAGCGTGGGACCGATCGTGGGCGCCATGATGGCCGTAATCCCGTAGAGCGCGAACGCGAGACCGCGTTTCTGGGGAGGAAACACATCGGCGAGAATGGCCTGCGCCATAGGCTGGAGTCCACCGCCACCGGCGCCCTGGATGACGCGGAAGAGCAGCAGCATGCCCAGGCCGGCGGCGCTGCCGCAGAAAGCTGAAGCCAACGTAAAGATACAAATGCACAGCATGAAGAAGCGTTTTCGCCCGAACAATCCGGCCAGCCAGCCGCTGATCGGAAGAACGATGGCGTTGGAGACTAAATAGGATGTGAGTACCCAGGTGCTTTCGTCGTTGCTCGCTCCGATGCTCCCGGCGATATACGGCAAAGCGACGTTGGCGATGCTGGTGTCGAGCACCTCCATG
>JASIGB010000472.1:0-4233 GCA_030045355.1 Bryobacteraceae bacterium | reverse complement strand
TGAGCCGCGACCGTTAGGGAGCGGTCCCCATGACCCAGCTCCTACGCACCAAGTCCATCGACGCGCTGATCGCGGCTTCCGAGGAGCCCGAGCGCAAGCTGCGAAAATCGTTGGGCGTTTGGAGCCTGATCGCGATGGGGATCGGCGCGGTGATCGGGTCGGGCATCTTCACGGTCACGGGCACTGCCGCGGCGGGCGAGCATTTCCTGGCCAAATCGATTCTCAAAGCGCCGGTGCTCGATCTGCTGCTGAACGGCGGCGCGGCTTCCACGCTCAGCGGACGTCTGGGAGCTGGTCCAGGCATTTCGCTTTCGTTTGTGCTGGTGGCGATCGCGTGCGGGTTCGCCGCCATCTGCTACGCCGAGCTGGCCTCGATGATTCCCGTCGCAGGCAGCGCGTACACATATTCCTACGCGACGCTGGGCGAGATTTTCGCCTGGATCATCGGCTGGGATTTGATCCTGGAATACGCGTTCTCGAACATGAGCGTCGCGGTGGGCTTCTCGGCCTACGTGAACGATCTGCTCGACAATCTGTTCCACTTCCATTTGCCGATGCAGCTTTCGCAGCCCATCTTTGAAGAAGGGCAGCGCACGGGCGCGTGGTTCAACTTGACCGCATTCGTCGTCCTACTGATCCTGAGCTATGTGCTGGTGCGCGGAGTGCGCGAGAGCGCGCAGACCAACAACACGATGGTGGTGATCAAGATCGTCGCGATTCTGCTGTTCGTCTTCGGCGCGGCGCACGCGATCAACACCGCCAACTGGCATCCGTTCCTGCCCAACGGCTACTCGGGCGTGCTTTCGGGCGGGGCAATCGTTTTTTTCACGTACATCGGATTCGACTCGGTCTCCACCGCGGCCGAGGAATGCGGACGGCCGCAGCGCGACATGCCCATCGGAATTTTCGCGACGCTCGCCATTTGCGCGGTACTCTATGGCTCGGTGGCGCTGGTGCTCACCGGCATCGCGCGCTGGAACACGCTGGATAACGACGCGCCGGTGGCCAATGCGTTGAAGATGATCGGCATGAACCGCCTGCGTCTGATCGTGACGGCGGGCGCGCTGCTGGGCATGCTCTCGTCCTTGCTGGTGTTTCAATACGGTCAGGCGCGCATCTGGTTCGCGATGTCCCGCGACCGCCTGCTGCCCGATGTTTTCTCGCGCGTCCATCCCCGCTTCGCGACACCGCACGTCAGCACGTGGGTAGCGGGATTCCTGGTGGGAATTCCCGCTGGCATTTTCGACGTGAGCTGGTTCGCCGATCTTTCCAACATCGGCACGCTATTCGCGTTCATCCTGGTGTCGGCCGGTGTGATCGTGCTGCGCCGGAAGCAGCCGGAGCGCCAGCGCGGCTTCCGAGTGCCATTAGTCCCATTGCTTCCTGCGATTTCCATCTTCTGCTGCCTGGTGCTGATGCTCAGCCTGCCGCTTGAAACCTGGCTGCGATTCTTTTCCTGGCTGATCATCGGGCTGTTCATTTATTTCCTGTACAGCCGCAAACGCGCCGCCGAAGTAGTTTAGTTCGGCCGGCGCTAAGATAAAACATCTGCCTAGGAGGACCGCGTGACTAAAGCCGTAATAGCCACCTTGCTATTCGCGTCACTGGCGGCGGCCGACCAGCCGCTGTTGCCGCAAAAACCGACCCTCAACAAAACTCACATCGTATTCGCTTATGCGGGCGATCTGTGGAGCGTGCCGCGTGAAGGCGGCGTTGCGGTGCGGCTCACCGCCGGCCAGGGCATCGAAACCGACCCGATTTTTTCGCCCGACGGCGCCCTGATTGCGTTTCAAGGCGAGTACGAAGGGAATCGCGACGTGTACGTCATGCCCGCCGAGGGCGGAACGCCGAAGCGCTTGACATATCATCCGGGCAACGATGATCCGGTGGGTTGGACGCCGGACGGCAAACAGGTCCTGTTCCGGTCGGATCGCACCAATTACGCGCGTATCACGCAGCTCTTCACCATCTCTCGCGACGGCGGATTCCCGGCGCCAGTAGATCTGCCCATGGCCTACGACGGATCGTATTCTTCCGACGCGAGCCGCCTCGCCTACATGCCCATTTCGCCCGCGTTTGAGGCCTGGAAGCGCTACCGCGGCGGCGAAACTACGCCTATCTGGCTGGCCAATCTGGCCGATGCCAAGATCGAAAAAATCCCGCGCGAAAATTCGAACGACTTCAACCCCATGTGGCTCGGCGACAAGGTTTACTTCTTGTCGGACCGCGCGGGTCCGGCGTCGCTGTTCGTCTACGACACTCGAAGCCGCAAGGTGAACGAGCTAGTGCATAACGACAGCTTCGACATGAAGTCGGCCAGGTTGGGCCCCGGCGCGATCGTGTATGAGCAGTTCGGTTCCATTCATTTGTACGATCTCCAGACCGGCAGATCGAAGAAGGTTGAGGTTACGGTTGCGGGCGACATCCCGGCGCTGCAGCCGTCATTTGAAAAGCTGGCTGCGCGCATCTCCAACGCGAGTCTTTCGCCCACCGGCGCGCGAGCGTTGTTTGAAGCGCGGGGCGAAATCTTCACTGTGCCCGCCGAAAAAGGCGACGTGCGCGATCTTACCAATACGCCGGGTGTGGCCGAGCGCTTCCCCTCCTGGTCGCCCGACGGCCGCCACATCGCGTATTTTTCAGACGAATCCGGCGAATACGAGCTGCATCTTCGCCCGCAGAGCGGCCTGGGCGAGGTGGAAAAGATCAAGCTGCCGCCTGCGTTTTACTATGACCCGAACTGGTCGCCGGACGGCAAGAAGATTGCCTATGAGGACAGCCAGCGCCAGCTCTGGTACATCGATCTCGATTCCAAGAAGCCGGTGCTGATCGACAAGGACACTTATTTCACGCCCGCACGCGGAATGAATCCCGATTGGTCTGCCGATAGCAAGTGGATCACTTATACGAAAATTCTGAAGAATCACCTGCGCGCGGTTTTCCTCTATTCGCTCGCTGGCGGCCAGCCGCACCAGGCGTCGGACGGCATGAGCGACGCCCAATTCGCGCGCTTCGACAAGAACGGCAAATATCTGTATTTCGCCGCGAGCACCAACGTCGGCCTCACCACGGCGTGGCTTGATATGTCCGGCGATGACCGTCCGACGTCATCGAGCGTGTATGTGATGGTTTTGAGAAAGGATGATCCCTCACCGTTAGCGCCGGAGAGCGACGAAGATAAGGGAGCGCAGGTCAAGGCGGAAGACAAGGGAGATAAGGGAGATAAGGAATCCAAGAGTTCAGAATCCAAGAATTCAGAATTCAGAATCGATTTGGCGGGTCTGGACCAGCGGACGCTGGCGCTCCCGATCCCAGCGCGGGATTATATGTCGCTGGACGTGGCCAAGACCGGAATCGTCTTCCTCACCGAGCGTGTCGAAAACCCGGCCGCTCCGCCGGCGGAAAGGGAAACCGCAACGCTCTACAAGTTCGATCTGAAAACGCGCAAAACCGACAAGGCGCTGGAGAACCTGCGCGCTTTCAAGGTTTCCCAGGACGGCGAAAAGATGCTGTACCAACAGGGCCCGAACTGGACGATTTCCGCCGCCGGAACGCCCGCCAAGCCGGGCGAAGGCACGCTAAAGCTGGACGGCATGGAGGCCCGTATCGACCCGCGTGCCGAATGGAAGCAGATGTATCACGAAGTCTGGCGCATCGAGCGCGATTTCTTCTACGATCCCAATTTACACGGTCTGGATTGGCGCACCGAGGAGAAGCAGTTCGAGCCGTACGCCGATAGCGTGGCCAGCCGCGGCGATCTGAACTATATCTTCGAAGAAATGCTCGGCGAATTGACGGTCGGCCATTTGTTCGTGCGTGGCGGCGCGTTCCCGGAGGTGAAGCGCGTGAGAGGCGGGCTGCTCGGCGCGGATTACCAGATCGAGAACGGCCGCTACCGCTTCGCGAAGGTCTACACCGGCGAGAATTGGAATCCGCAGTTGAAGGCCCCGCTGACACAGCCCGGTGTCAACGTAATCGCGGGCGAGTACTTGCTAGCCGTCAATGGCCGCGATGTTGCGCCGCCCGCGAACCTCTACAGTTTCTTCGAAGAGACCGCGGGCAAATCCGTGGTGCTGCGCGTGGGACCGAATCCCGACGGCTCGGGATCGCGCGAAGTCACCGTCGTGCCGGTGGAGAGCGAAACCGCGTTGCGCAATCTGGATTGGATCGAAGCGAACCGGCGCAAAGTGGATCAGATGAGCGGCGGACGGCTGGCTTACGTGTACCTGCCCAATA
>JASIGB010000471.1:0-2586 GCA_030045355.1 Bryobacteraceae bacterium | reverse complement strand
GCGGATCTGCCGGGGCAAGTTCCCCCGTCCGGCCCGGAATGAGCCAGTCCGGAATTCCACCCACCGCAAATCCCACCGCCGGCACACCGCCGCAACCGGCTTCGATGCCGACCAGACCGAACGGTTCAGGCCACAGGCTGGGAACTGCGATCAGATCAGCCTCGCGGATCAGACGCGACCTGCCCTCGCTGTCCACCCAACCGGCAAATTCCACAGCCAGGCCCAGCCGCCGCGCCACATCCTCGATTTTTCCGCGCTCGGGCCCATCTCCGGCAATGGTCAGGCTCAGAGAATGGCCCAGCTTGGCGGCTGTGAGCGGGATGGCCCGCAGCAGATGGCTGACGCCTTTCACATCGATCAACCTTCCGACATACAAGATGCGGAAGTTCAAAGGTCTCGGCTGAGGCGGATCGGCGTCAGGGAGGCTACCGGTCGGCAATGGTACCAGGTGTAGCCGATCCCCGCTGACTCCGTGACGCGCGTATTCGCGATACATATGCCCGCTCGCCACCAGAACCGCTCGATAGTCCGGCAGCCTCACTTTCCGCCGGGATTGAAGCTGGAACAGCTGCGCGAGCGTTCGCGGGTTTAAGCCGCCGCAACGCCGAGGATAGTAAAGCGCCAGGCATGACGCCCCGAATTCGCGAGAGCAGGGCTCGACGCGCGGGGAGGAGTAACATTTTCTCCCGCTCACACACGTTCCGTAATATGTGTGCGCATACAACACCGCCGGATACGATTCGAGCAGCGAGCGTTCCAGTTCGCTGTCATCCAGACCGTGCGAATATACGACGTCGGGAGACCAGGCTCCGATGGACTGCAATGCGGAATCCACGCCCATTTCTTTCGAACACCAGGAGGGCATGCGGGCAACCTCGGAATCGATCCCCGACCCAGCGGCGTCGAACGGATATTCATACAAAAGACCCAGGGAGTGTCCACGCCGGACTAGGCCAGGGATCACCGACTGCAGATACTTCTCGGCGCCTCCCCCCAAGTTGCGGTAGGAGGTGGTTAGCAGAATGCGCATGCGCACTCCTGGCTCATTTTTCCACTTGCTCCGCGATGCGGCGCTCGGAGGGACGGGAGGCGTACAGTACGGCTATCGCCTCATCGGCGCGGGGTAGGACACGCACGGGGAAGCCGTCGGAGGCGAGGGCCCGGGATGCGGCTTCGTTCGCCCTTCCATATCCGGTCAGCAGGTGAATCCCAAATTTCAGTTTGGCTGCCTTGGCCGTTAATTGGTCCAGCGCTTTGTCTCCCACCATCACGGACTGGTCCAGCGCCAGGTTGAGAAGGTCCGCTGCTTCCAAAAGCATGCCTGCATTCGGTTTGCGCCACGCATGATTGGCCTCCCGATAGGGGAACGTTCCCTCGGGATGATAAGGACAAGCAAAGACAGCGTCGATGGATACGCCGCGTCCGGCCAGCAGATCCGTCAAACGGTTTTCTACTCCCACAAAATCGGCCCACCCAAAGTAGCCGCGCCCGATTCCAGCCTGATTGGTCACCTCGATCACCGCCATGCCCAGCCGTTTCGCGGCCCCGATCAGGTCGGGGATGCCCGGAAGCAGCTCGACGTCTTCCGGTTTGGCAATGTAACCCTTTTCCTCGATGATCACGCCGTCCCGATCGAGAAACAGAGCCGGCGCGGGACTTGGAAAGCGCCGCACCCGCACATCTCGCCACAGAAGGTCGCTTCCCAAGCGCGAATCCTGGAACATCTCGCGAGCGCTCGCCATTAGAGGTGCTGTGCGAAACTGGGAAGAATCATATGCAACTCGCGGGCAGCGCAGTTTGAAGCCTCAATACCACATTGTGACCGGAAACGGTACAACGCTGGCCGGCGGAATGAGCGCGCATATGTCGCTGCTGGCGGACGGCCTGGCTAAGACAGCGGAAGTGCACGTCTGGCAGCCCGAGGCCACCGAGTTGGGCGCGCGATGTCCGGCGGTACAGATTCACAAAACTCTGGGCACTCTCTCGATCGGCGATTATGGCCGCACGGGCCGCGCCTTGCGCGCCTTCCCCGCGCCCCGGCGTTTGCTGGTGTACTGGGTTCCCCACGCCTACGGCTACAAATCCATGAACGTTCCCTTTTGCTTCTGGATTTGGGTGCGTTCGGCCTGGCATAAAGATCGCGTGGAATTGATGGTGCAAGAGTGTTTCCATTCGTTCAAAAAGGGGGCCTGGAAACAAAACGTAGCGGCCGCGGTGCATCGCGTGATGGTGATGATGCTTTTGCGCGCCGGCAGTCAGGTTTGGATTGCTCTCCCCGTTTATGAAGCCATGCTGCGGCCCTTTGCGCTGGGCCGGAAGGTCCGCTTCGGTTGGCTACCAGTGCCGAGCAACGTGGCCGTGGTGGACGATCCGGCGGCCGTGGCCAGGATCCGCGCCGAGCTTGCGCCCTCCGGATTCCTCATCGGTCACTTTGGAACCTTCGGTTCCGTGATCACCGAATTAATGGAAGCTCTGGTCCCGGCGCTATTGCGAGGCTTGGATGCATCCCTGGTTCTGCTGGGCACCGGAAGCGAAAAATTTCGCGAGCGGCTGGCGCGGCTGTATCCGGATTTGGCGGAGCGCATC
>JASIGB010000045.1:0-3198 GCA_030045355.1 Bryobacteraceae bacterium | reverse complement strand
CGCGCGGCAAACCGCCAGTCGATGTGCCGGAACACCGCGCTGCAGATGAGCGCGGCAACGATGTAGCCCACGCTGCGCAACAAGGTGGCCAGGACAAGGACGCGCGTGAGATGAGGGCGGTCGGAAGTGAAGTAGCGCATCGAGGGCCGCACGCCCTGCAGGTAGGCTCCGATTTGCCCGCCGGTGACCAAAACGCCGTATAGAATCGCGAAGCGCGCGCCCACCTGCGGGTACAGCGCCGCGCCGAAGGCCGCGGCACGGATCGCGCTGAACAGCGCCTCCCAAGTGAGCGGATAGTGATCCTTACGCCGCGACGCCCGATTCATTTCGAGCGAGACGGTGATGCCGAGCGTCAGGCCTGAGGCCACGCCGAACAGCAAACCCAAACCGAGTCCATAGCCGAGACCGAACAAAATCGAATAGGTGACGGCTCGGGTCAGCAGCCGCAGCGGACCATGCGGACCGCCCAACAAGTCGTACGCCAGATACAGGCTGCCGAGGACATCCAGACAACTGCCGGCGATGCTGATGGCCGCGACCGTATGGTGGTCCATTTATCGATTCTAGTGGCGTTCGGCCGCCGTTATGATGAATTGTGCCGCTGTTGTGCCAAGGCTTGAAGCGCTACGGTGTCGCCCTTGTGGCCGATGGCGAGCGGTCCGCGGTTCTTCACAACCAGGCAAGCCAGGCTATCGCTTCGCTCGCATTTGTGTGGACCTTCGCCGATTCCAATGGGCGAGTCCGGCCGTTCAGTTTCCTGCCGGGAGCGAATCCTTCCGTACTTTTGCCATTCAATGTGGATGAGCGGCAGCGGAAAATCTACGCATACTGGCACACCATTTTCCCCGGTTCGAAACGCATAATGAATGCTGATGGATCGACATCCGGCGACAACAGCGATGTTCGCCCGCCACGGGAAGACGAGATCCATCGCGGCGGCTGGATCGGGTTCGGCCCTGGCTCAAGAACAGACGAACTGGAGCCGTTGAAGCTGGAATTGGACGGCGTGTTCTTTGCGGACGGAGGTTTTGCCGGGCCCAATCGCCTGGGATCTTGCGAGCACGTGGTGTTCGCTGCGGAAGCGCATCGCGAGTGTGCGGCGCAGGTTCGCCGGGCGCGCGAGAGCGGGGCTTCGCTTTCTGATGTCTTCGCTCAATTGCAGGCCTGGACGGGAGCTTCGCACCAGGGCCCGCCTCCCCCACTTCCTCCTCGGTCCCCGCTTAAACCCCTTGATCCGGAGCCGATCCGGCGATTCGAGCGGCATCGTCTGGGCTGGCACATTCAACAAATGCGTGAACACCAGGGTAATGAACGAGCCGTGGCAGCCATCGAAGCCTGGGCCGGCGCCCCAGTGCCCAATTTCCACAAGCTCTGACAGGCGCCACGCCGTCGTATATTGAAAGAAAGCAGTCAGCGGTGGAGTCCGCTGTACGCCGTCCCCACGGCCAATGACTCCTACAGTGGCGTCGCTGTGGGTGCGTTGGCAAGTCCAGCGAGCCCTAACGAAATTTAGAAGAGAGGAGCGCGCTTGGACAAATATCTGGTGGTCCTATCCGGCGCGGGGCTCGGCGGACTGGCCCGCTACGCCGCCGGCACGTGGATCATGCAAAAGTACGCCGGACGTTTTCCGCTCGGCACGTTCGTCATCAACGTCACCGGTTCGTTTCTGATCGGCGTGTTGATGACGCTGCTCACCGAGCGCTGGCAGCCGCATCCCAACTGGCGATTGTTCCTGGTGGTGGGCGTGCTCGGGGGATACACCACGTTCTCCAGTTTCGAATACGAAACGTATCAGGCGGTCCGCGACGGCGCGCCCTGGATGGGCCTGCTCTATGTCGTGGGCAGCGTGATTCTGGGCTACTTCGGCGTGTGGCTGGGCGCGGTGCTCGCGGCGCGTGGATAAAAACCGCGGATAAGGAGAAACCATGCTCACCAAAGGCCCGGCCAAGAAAGTAACGATTTTCATCAACGAAGATGCGCACCACCGTCTGACGCCGCTGCACGACGCCGTGATGACCTTCTTGCTGCACAAAGCTGTGGCCGGCGCCACCGCGACTCGCGCGTTTTCCGGATTCGGCTCGCATCGCGCGCTGCACACGCCGCACGTCGAAGCCATGTCGGAGCATCTCCCGATTCGTATCGAGTTCATTGAGACCGCCGAGCGCGTGGATGAGCTGCTGCCGACGCTCTACGAAATGGTGACTGACGGCCTCATCGAAGTGCAGGACACCACGGTGATTAAGCTAGCGCGGCCCACCGAGGCGCCCGCGCCTAAAGGTCCGCACCAGCGCAGGGAAGGCCCCGCGAAGTTGTTGCGCATTTTCCTCGGAGAGGCCGACAAGTGGCACGGCGAACCGCTGTACGATGCCATCGTCAAGAGGCTGCGCATGATGGATATCGCCGGCGCCACGGTGTATCGCGGCATCCTCGGTTACGGGGCCAAGGGCCACGAACACAAAAAAAGCTTTTTGCACGTCTCGCGCGATCTGCCCATTATGCTGTCGGTGGTCGACACGCCGGAAAAGATTCGCGCGGCGGCGGACATGGTCGAAGGCATGCTCGAAGATGGATTGCTCGTGATCTCGGACGTCGAGATGGTCCGGCTTGTGCGCAGTTTGGATTCTCAGGAGGCGCCGGATGCCGGCCATTCAACCCGCTAAGATTCTGCGCATCCATATTTCGGAGTCGGACCGCTACCAAGGCCAGCCGTTGTTTGCAGCCATCGTGGGCAAATGCCGGGAGCTACAGATCGCGGGCGCGACGGTGTTCCAAGGTTTGGAAGGCTTTGGAGAATCGGCGGAGTTGCATCGCGCGCATCTAGTCCACGGTGATCCGCCGATCGTGATCGTGGTGGTGGATAGCGCGCAGAATGTAGATCGCCTGATGCAGGCCGTCGACGCCATGATTGATACGGGCGTGCTCGCGGTTTCCGGCGCGGAAGTTATCCGCGTGCAGAAAAGTTCCGCGGGCTAACGCTTCACCAGGGACTCGATTTTTTTCATCAGACGCTGATACACCACCGGCTTGGTTTCATAAGCATCGCATCCGGCATTCCTGGCTTTGATAACGTCTTCGTGCAGCGCATGCGCGGTGAGGGCGATGATTGGAATCCGGCCGGTCTTGCCGTTGGACTTGATGAGCCCTGCCGCCTCCCACCCATCCATTCCCGGAAGGCCCAGGTCCATGAGAATCAAATCC
>JASIGB010000470.1:0-4805 GCA_030045355.1 Bryobacteraceae bacterium | reverse complement strand
GGTAATTGGCGAATCCCCAATTTCCCAACTGGTAAATCGGTCCCCACTGCGGGAAAGGCTCTTCCGACTGGCTGTAGGGCGTGGTGCTGGGGCGTATCGAATTTTGATCGGTTGTTAGCGGCAGCCGGTAGGAATTTTCGCCGATGTAACTGATGCGGCCAACCCAGGTTTGCCAGAATTGGTGTTCGATGGTCACGTTCCACTGCGCCGATGCCGGATCGCGATAATTGATCTGCTGGGCGACGTCGAAGGTGTAAGTGCCCACGTCGCTCGGCACCAATCCCCCGTTCCCATACGCCACCGACGGCAGTTGAAACAGCGGCTTGCCGTTCACCAGCGCGTTGATGTAAGTGGGCGAGTTGGTGGCCCCCGTTCCCGTCATTTGGTAGGCGACACCACCCAGGGTGGGAACCGTAAAGATGCCGAACCCAGCGCGAAACACGGTTTTGTCGTTGTTGAACGGCCGCCAAGCGATACCGAAGCGCGGATCGAAATCCTTGTAATACGTGTACCGCAGTCCTTGCGGCAGCCCCGCCTGGCTCGCGGTGAGGACGGGCGAGCATGGAAGCGTGCTCACAACGCCCGGACACCCATTGATGCTGTAGACCACCGACGCCGCCGGCGGCAACCCGCCGTTGGGATACACCAGTTCGCCGCCGTTCACCGGATCGAAATTGGCGATGTTGCCGTGCGCCTCGGTGAATGGGGGCTGCAGCTCCCAGCGCAGGCCGAAGCTGAGGGTAAGGTTTTTCGTTACGCGCCATTCGTCCTGTGCATACGCGGCGAAGTGGTGCGAGATCTCGTCGATATGCGGCCCGATATCGAATACGATGTTCAAGCTTGGCAATCCCAGCAGGAGATCGGCGAACGCGTTGCCGCTGAAGGAGCCAAAGAAGTCCAGGTATCCGAACTCATCCGACAATCCGAAATTGTTGACCGTGGTATAACTCACCGCTCGGTAGTCGACGCCAAACTTCAGCGTATGCTTGCCCTTGATCCAGGAAAGATTGTCCGTAAGTTGGATCGTGCGCGAGCTGGAAGGCCCGATGTCGTCATGGCCGATGGTCGAAAAACCCGTGCCCGCCGCAAAATTGAAACCGGGGAAGCCGCCATCCGTACCCGCGTTGGAAAGATCCAGCCCTTGCAATCCCAGAGCCGCCACCGCGGAAGCGCCGGTGAACGGATAGGTCTGGGCGGTGTTCAGGTGGCTGTATCCGAACCGAAATTCGTTCACCAGTTGCGGTGTAATCGTAAAGCTGTCGGACAGAACCAGGTTGCGGTTGTCCTGCTGGACATTGACGGGCGGCAACAATTGCGAAAGACTTCCCGGCGAGGCCTCAGCTTGATAAGGAAGATTCTTCCAGCTCCAGCGGCCGAAGAGCTGATTCCTGGTTCCGATGTATTGGTCGATGCGGACGTCGTAGCCGTCAGTCTGATTGGACAATGGCTCGAGCGTCCGGTAGTTGCCGGTGGTGGATCCCGAATCATAGTTGGGAGCCGGATAATAGGTGGTGAGCAGCTTTTGAGCCACGGGGTTGAGAAGGCTGGCGGGGATTTGATTGTTGGGGAACGGTGCGCCGGTGAACGGATTCACTGCCGGCGGGCCCGGCACTCCGTTCAGATTTCCAGCCACCATGGCGGTCGTTGGTACGTTGTCGATCACCAAGTCGGAACCTGGCTTGCGATTCCCTTCATAATCGACGAAGAAGAATGTTCGGTTGTGGCCATTGTAGAGTTTCGGGATCACCACCGGACCGCTGAAGCTAGCTCCGAAATCGTTCCACACTTTGGCCGGCTTCTCCACCGAACCGTAGGCTGTGGCGTCCAACGCTCGATTCTGAAGGTATTCGAACGCGCTTGCGTGAACCGCGTTTCCACCGCCCTTGGTGGTGACGGTCACGTCGGCCGACGACTCCAGTTCGGCGTTGTTGTTGATCGCCGATACCTTGAACTCAGCGAGCATTTCCGTGGACGGATACATGTTGCTGGCCGGTCCGTTGGTCTGGACATTCACCGTCGAGGTGCCGTCCACGCTATAGTCCGTCATGAAGGGCAGTGAACCGGTTAGGGCGATGTTGCCGTATTGATCCTGTTGTACGTTGGGAAGGGCAACGATGGCAGCCAGCGGACTGCTAGAGCTACCTCGATAGTTGGCCGGCAGATCCGTCACCACGGTGTTGTTGATGGTGTTGGATATGTTGGCGTTCTCTGTGTTTACGGTGGCGGCCTCGGCGTTCACCTCCACGCTCTGCGCAACGGCGGCCAATCCCATGGTCAAATCGACGCGCCGTTCCTGGCGCGCATCCAGCGTGACGCGGTCGGTCTTTACGGTCGCGAAGCCGGACTTCTCCGCGGTGATCGAGTAGGTCCCGGGCTGCATGTTGGGAAATTCGTATTGCCCTGCCTCGTTCGATACGGCGGTGCGCGTTGTCGAAGTATCCACATTCGTCGCGGTCACCGTGACGGCGGGGATGACGCTGCCAGACTGATCCTGGACCGTTCCGACAAACGTGCCCAGAGTAGATTGTCCAAACGCGGGAAGACAGGCGAGCGTAGACAAAGCAACTACGAGGTGCCTTGAGAGATTCTTCATTCAGTAAGCCCCTTTCCAAGCGTGAAGAGCCGGGTCCGCACATTACCGAAAATGTGCAAGGATGCGCAATTTTCAGGCTGCCGGCGTAAGCAAAATCGGGTCTTTAGTGGATGAGTATGTTGCCTGGGCGGGCCTTTGTCAAGGCAGCGGCTAATTCGTATAACTCACACAGTATCAATGTAGTACGGGCGATTCTTGCGTGGTTACAAACCGGTATCTGACCGGCTGGTCCGTGCCCTTTGATAGTTCGCCGGGACAATCGACTGTCCAGTCGCGCCAATGATATACTGCCCGCATGTTGTTGCACGACATGGAGCCTTCAGTGGAGGTGGAGCGCGTTCTGCGGAGCGAAACGTTCCGCACCTCGGCTGCGCTCCGGCGCTTGTTGCGATTCCTGGTGGACAAAGCGGTGGCCGGCGAGGCGGATCAGCTCAAGGAGTATTCCATCGGCGTCGACGCATTCGGTAAGCCGTCGAGTTATGACCCGCGGCACGACGCCATCGTACGGCTGCAGGTCGGGCGGCTCCGGCAAAAGTTGGGCGAATACTATCGTACCGAGGGCAAAGATGACCCCGTGGTGTTCGAGTTGCCCAAAGGGCGCTTCAAACTGAAGTGGGAAGTTCGCACTGCGCCCTTAGAAGACGACCGCAATTCCGTCGCCCTCAGCCCAGCACCGGCTCCCGACGTTCGGCGCTGGAGAATGATCACCCTCGCACTGGCCTCCGGGTTGGCAATCGCAGCGATTTGGGGCGTATATTCCGGCATCGCACTTTGGAGCGTGCATGCAAGCGCCAACCGCTCCGGGTGGACACCGGAACTGGAGCAGTTGTGGCGGCCGTTCCTGGGATCCAGCCGGCCGGTCGTGATTGCACTCGCCGATCCGCTTTTTATTGAACTGCAAGGCACGGATATTTTCTTTCGCAAAATCTCCATCCGGCGCCTGGAGGATGCGAAGGCTTCACCGGAATTGTCGGCCTTGCGCAAGCTTCTCGGTAATCCGCAGATGCATCCTGCATACAGCTACATGCCCACCGGGGAACTGATGTCTTCCTTTTTGATGGCCAAGCTTCTCGGAAGCCGACGGCAAGACATTCGGCTGGCGCGCAGCAGCCAATTGCCGCTGCAGGAACTGGGCGACAACAACGTAATCCTGATCGGGCCGGAGGTCATCATCGATTCGAAATGGCCCGGGATCCAGCTCAAGCCCGCGCTGGTGCAAACGCCGGAAGGCATTCGCAATTTGAATCCCCGCCCGGGAGAGCTGGCGTTTTTTGCCGACCGGCGGTTCGGTTCGGCGCCCAATGACGGCGAAGCTTACGCGTTGATCTCCCATGCGCCGGGACCGCTCGGCAACGGAGTCATCCAAACGTTCACAAGTTCCCGAACCTGGGGGCGCGAGGGGGCGGTCCAGGCCTTTACCAACGCGGCCTTGGCTCGCGTTCTAGTAAATAAACTCAAGAGATCTTCGGGGCAGATTCCTCGCTACTACCAGGTCGTCGTGCGAGTGAAATTTACCGACGGTATTCCCACCGATGTCGCGTACGTGCTGCACCGTGATTTGACTCCCCGATAAGCGCCGTTCCCGATAAGGCTGAACTGACTGCGCCGCGCCGGCGGAGGTCCACTATCTAGTGATGCACTAACCCGGCGCACTAGCGGCCAACTGCGGCGCTCTGGTTGGTTCGAGGAAGATGGTCTGATCGGCGATGCGGGCGAGCGTGGCGCGGTGCGTGATGACGATGGCGGTGCGGCCTTGGGCGACGCGCAGCAAAGTCTCGGCGATGGCGCGCTCGTTGGCTTCGTCGAGCGCCGAAGTCGGCTCGTCGAGGATCAGGACCTTGGGATTGGCGAGCAGGGCTCGGGCGAGCGCGATGCGCTGCCGCTCGCCGGCCGATAAAGTCTGGCCGCGTTCGGCGAACACCGTGTGGTAGCCCTCGGGCAGCGCGAGAATGCGCTCGTGAATCGAAGCGTCGCGCGCGGCCTGGATGATTTCGTCCAGGGTAGCCGCGGGCCTCGCGTAAGCGATGTTCTCGCGAATGCTGGCGTGGAAAAGATACGGCGCCTGATCCACCAACAGAACGGCGTGGCGCAGATCGGTGAGCGGGACGTCGCGCAGATCGCGTCCGTCGATGCGAATCGCGCCCGCATCCGGGTCGTAGAACCGCACCAGGAGATCGGCGAGTGTGGATTTCCCCGCGCCGCTAGGTCCGAG
>JASIGB010000469.1:0-2506 GCA_030045355.1 Bryobacteraceae bacterium | reverse complement strand
GTCTGGCGGCTGGGCCTCCAAGGCCAGGTGACGGCGGGAATGATTCCCGGCTACAGCGCCGTGAAGCACGAAATGACCGCCGGGCAATACTACGAAGGCGTGATTTCGGGCCGCCTTCGGGACTCCACGCTGTCCATGCAGATGGCCGTGGGTTTCGAACCGCGCGGCCTGCTTGCCAACTATTTGAACGATCCCGTTTGCGACAACTACAGCGTCCTGCTGGTGCTGGACGCAGGCAAAAGCGTGCCCGGTGCGATGCCGGAAGACATGCGGCGCAAAAGCGCCTCCGATGTATCTCCGCCATAGACGAAGTGTGAGACACCATTTCATTTGGCCGGGGTCTCATATTCGCAAGTGGTACTCAAGTCTTGAACATTCGCGAGGCGATCGTCATTGGGGCTGGGCCGAACGGGCTGACTGCCGCAATCTCGCTCGCTAAAGCCGGACTGCGCACTACCGTTTTCGAAGCCGCGGACTGCATCGGCGGCGGAACGCGTTCGGCGGAGCTTACGCTGCCCGGTTTTGTGCACGACATTTGCTCGTCGGTTCATCCGCTGGCAGTCGGCTCTCCCGCTTTTTCGAATTTCCCGCTCGCCGCTCACGGATTGGAATGGATCCAGCCGCTGGTCCCATTGGCGCACCCCTTCGATGACGGCTCGGCTGCGATTCTTTGCCAGTCGATCGAACAAACCTGCGCCGCGTTGGGCCCTGACGGCGAGGCTTACGTGCGCGTGGCGAGCCCGTTTGTGCGCCGCTGGCAGGAGCTAGCCGCCGAGATTTTGCAGCCGGTTGTTCATCTGCCTCGCGCACCGGTTCTGCTGGCGCGCTTTGGATGGCAAGCGCTGTGGCCGGCATCCGCGGCGGCGCGGCGTCTGTTTCGCGGTCCGCAAGCCCGCGCGCTCTTTGCGGGACTGGCGGCTCATTCGCTTCTGCCTCTCGACGCGCCCGGCTCGGCCGCGTATGCCTGGGTGCTGGCGACCGCGGCGCATGCGGCCGGATGGCCGATTCCTCGATGCGGCTCGCAGCGCATCGCCAATGCTCTGGCGTCGTATTTCGAATTTTTAAGCGGGACGATCATCACGAATGCGCCAATTCACTCGCTCGATGAGCTTAATCGCGATGCGCTGATCCTGTGCGACGTCACGCCGCACCAGCTTTTGGATATAGCCGGAGACCGTCTCCGCGGTGCGTTTCGTGATCGGCTGAAGTCCTATCGTTACGGGCCGGGAGTGTTTAAAATCGACTGGGCGCTCAGCCGGCCGGTCCCATGGCTCGCGCGCGAATGCACCCAGGCCGGGACCGTCCACTTAGGAGGATCGCTGGAGGAAATCGAACTTTCGGAGGAGAATGCATCGGCAGGAAGAATCAGTGAGCGGCCCTTCGTTTTATTCGTGCAGCCGAGCCTCTTCGATGCCAGCCGCGCGCCCGCGGGTCAGCACACAGCCTGGGCCTATTGCCACGTGCCCAATGGTTCAGACGTCGACATGACCACCCGCATCGAAGCGCAGGTGGAACGGTTCGCGCCCGGTTTCGGCGGCGCCATCCTGGCGCGGCACACTTTCACGCCAGCGCTATTGGAGCGTCACAATGCCAATCTGATCGGTGGCGATATCTCGGGCGGCTTGCAGAATCTCAGGCAGCTCGTCTTTCGGCCTACGCGCAGCCTGTACCGTACGCCGCTTCGAAATGTCTACCTGTGCTCGGCTTCCACCCCGCCGGGTGGAGGTGTCCACGGTATGTGCGGTTATCACGCCGCGCGCCTGGCGCTCCGCGACGCCGGCGTAACGTAACTCTAACGGCCGGGTCTAAAGTACGTGATCGGCACCGAGAACATCGTCGAGAGCAATGTACCGGCTCGTCTGGATCGGCTCCCATGGAGCGGCTGGCACTGGCGGATCGTGATCGCTCTATCCATCACCTGGCTGCTCGATGGGTTGGAGACTACGCTGGGCGGAGCGCTGGTCGGAATCCTGAAAGATCCGCGCACGCTCCATCTGACGGATACCGAGATCGGGTTGAGCGCCACGGTGTATCTGGCAGGCGCGGTGGCCGGTGCGCTGGTGTTCGGATACGCCACGGACCGGCTCGGCCGCAAGCGCCTCTTCTTCCTTACGCTGGGCGTATATTTGCTGGCTACGGCCGCCACGGCGTTTTCCTGGAACCTCTGGAGCTTCTGCCTGTTTCGGAGCCTCACCGGCGCGGGCATCGGCGGCGAGTATGCAGCCATCAATTCGGCGGTGGACGAACTCATTCCCGCGCGTGTCCGCGGACATGTGGATCTGCTGATTAATTCGACATTCTGGATCGGCGCGTTTCTCGGGTCGTTGGGTTCCGTGCTGCTGCTGCATCTGAAATCCGCGCCTCCCACCCTAAGCTGGCGCTTCGTGTTCGGCATCGGCGCGGTGCTCGGCCTGGGCGTGCTGTTGATGCGGCGCCACGTTCCGGAAAGCCCGCGCTGGCTGCTGATCCATGCGCAAAAAGGCGAAGCCGAGCGCGTGGTGACGGA
>JASIGB010000468.1:0-3467 GCA_030045355.1 Bryobacteraceae bacterium | reverse complement strand
GGTGGAGGCTGGTCCTTGAGAACCTGCTGGCCCTCGACGGTGACGTAGCCCAAGTTGACGGTGTTGATGGCGCCCATCGGTACGGCGAATGCATAACTGGCGGACTGAACTCCGGGCAGCGCCAAGACGCGCGTCTTGAGCAGCCGGTAAAACTCGTTGGTGCGCGCCTGGTCGTAGCCGATCTGCTGGGGGTCGACCGTAACGTTGAGGACGTGATCGGGGTCCAAGCCAAGCTTTACGTTTCCGGCGTGTTGGACGCTGCGGACGAACAGCCCGGCGATCACCAGCAGCATCAGAGATCCGGCCACTTGCGCGGCCACCAGGAAACTGCGGACGCGATGGCGCCCGCCGCTGCCGCTGCGTCCGCCTTCCTGAAGCACCGTGTTCAGATCCACGCGCGCGGCCCGCAGCGCCGGCCATATGCCCACGAACAGGCCCGTGAAGAGCGCGGCCGCAAAGGCGTAAGCAAAGACGTGCCAGTCAAAACTAAAGTCCATGTTCAACCGAAACTCGAGACCCGGAATCACGGTGATGTTGCCTGGATTGAACCACAGCCCCAGCAGCACTCCGCCCGCTCCTCCGAGCAGTCCCAGCAAGATGTTTTCCGTGAGCGTCTGGCGGATCAGGCGTTCACGTCCGGCGCCCAGAGCGGCGCGCAATGCCATTTCGCGCTGGCGAACCGTGGCGCGCGCCAGCACGATATTGGCGACGTTCATGCACGCCAACAGCAAAAGCAGCGCGGCGATAAACAAGAAAAATCCGGCAATCAGAGGGACGACGTTGGTTCCCAACGGTTGCGGGCGCGCCAACTGTTCGCGATAGACCTGGACGTTGACATTCTTGTCGGTGGCCGGATACTCGCGGGCCAGACGCGCCGCGATCACGTTCACGGAAGCTTGGGCCTGGGAAAAACTGACGCCGGGTTTCAGCCGGGCGACGGCGCGAAAAATGCGCGTGTTGCGATCGGTGAGCGGATTTTGGGTCACTTGAGCCGCAAGGTCCGCCGCGCCGATCGGCATGTAGGCGTCCATGTCGGTGATGAAGTACGTGCCATGAAAACTCTTGGGCGTCACGCCAACGATGGTAGCCGGGCGCCCGTTCACGAGAACCTGTTTGCCGATCACGCGCGGGTCGCCACCGAAGCGTTTTTGCCAATACGAATAGCCGAGAACCATGGAAGGCTGCCGGCCAGGCTGATTTTCTTCGTCCGGCAGGATGAGGCGGCCGAGCAGCGGCTTGACTCCAAGTCCGGAAAAATAGTTGCCGCTGACGTGGCTAAAGAGGATCTGGTCGGCTTGGTGGTCGACGCTGAGCCCGGCAATCGAGAGGTCGTAGAGGAACACGTCGGCGACCAGCGCGGCTTGTTGGCGGAAGTCCAGGAAGTCGGGATAGGAAACCATGTATAGGAACGGCGAGCTTCCGGACTGCTGCGCGGCCAGGACCGCGATGCGTCCCGAATCGGGAACGGCGAGCGGACGCAAGAGATAGCCGTTAATCAGGCTGAAGACGTAGGTATTGGCGCCAATGCCGAGCGCCAGCGTGAGCGCCACGATCGCGCTGGCGGCGGGAAATTTGCACACCATGCGCCAGCCATACCGGAGATCTTGCAGCAGAGTTCTCATAATCACCTGCCTTTATTCGTATCGTAAGGCGATACCGGGGTCGACACGGGTTGCCCGGCGCGCCGGAATCCAGCAAGCCGCGAGCGTGATTCCAGCGAGTATGACGGCCACGGCGAAGTAAGTGAACGGGTCGCTGGGCGAGACCCCCACCAGCAAGCGCGTCATCACGCGCGTGAGCGCGAACGCAGCCAGCAGTCCCACGGAGAGGCCGGCGGTGAGCATGCGGATGCCGTGGCCCAGAATCAATCGCAGGATGTCGCGCGTGCTGCCGCCGAGCGCCATGCGAATCCCGATCTCGCGGGTGCGCCGCGCGGCCGTGAACGAAACAATCCCGTAGAGCCCCACCACGGCCAGGATCAGGCCGATGCAGCCGAGTGCGGAAGCCACTTGGGCGCCGGTGCGGAAAAACAAGAATCCGAGGGGACCTCCCAACGTATCGCGCATGGTCGTCGCACTGACGATTGGCAGGTCGGGGGCCAGCGCATGGATTTCCTTCTGCACCGGCTGCAGCAGGGTTTCGGGTGGCACCGATGAGCGCACCTGCATGGCCCGCATCGCGGTGAAGTTCTGCGCCAGAGGGACGTAGAAGTAGGGATTGGGGCCTTCGGCGATGAATATGTACTTGCCGTCCGCAACGACGCCTACGATTTTGACCGTTTTGGGGCCCCCATACGGCCCCTGGAAGGTAAAGCGTTTTCCGATCGGGTCCTGATGTGGCCAGAACCGCCCGGCCATGTAGTGGCTGACGATCGCAACGGGCATCGCGGTTGCATTGTCGAGATCGGTAAATACCCGGCCGCGCAGCAGCGGGATGCGCATAGTGTCGAAGTAGCCAGCGTCCACGTTATTGAAAAACAATTGGGGCGGATTCTGATCGCGCGCGAGCTGCTGCCCTTCGATCGCGACGCGGGCCGCGTAGGCCCCATTGAGGCCCGCCAGCGGGACGGCGTACGCTTCGCTGACGGATTGCACTCCGGGGAGCGCCGACATCCGCGCTTTGAGCTGGCGATAAAACTCGACGCTGCGCGTTTCATCAAAGCCGATGGAGCCCGGGTCGACGGTCACGTTCAGGAGCCGTTCCGGATCGAAGCCCAGGTACATCGTTTCGGCGTTCCGCAGGCTGCGGACAAACAGTCCCGCGACCACCAGCAGCATTAAGGACCCGGCGACCTGCGCGATGACCAGCGCGCTGCGAAGACGATTCCGTCTGGCTCCGGAGGTCTCGCTGCGCCCGCCTTCTTGCAAGGCATGGTTCAAGTCCACGCGCGAGGCGCGGAAGGCCGGCCACAAACCGATAAACGCGCCGGTGAATATGGTTGCCGCGAGCGAGTAAGCGAACACATGCCAGTCGAAACTCACGTCCAGATGTACGGGCAAGGACCGATTCATCATGCGGAACAGATCGCCCGGATTCGCCCACAACCCGAGCATCACTCCCAGGAAACCGCCCGCGAGACCGAGCAGAATCGTCTCGGTGAGCACCTGGCCAATCAACCGGCTGCGCCGCGCGCCGAGAGCGGCGCGCAAGGCCATTTCACGCCGCCGTGCGATGGTGCGGGCGAGAAGAACATTGGTGACGTTCATCGAGGCGAGCAGGAGCAACAGAGCCGCGAGGACTAAGAAGAAGACTCCAAGTATGGGCACCACGTTGTTGCCAACCGGAAACGGCCGCGCCAGCCGCTCGCGGTAAATGCGGACGGTCACCGTTCCATCGGTTGCCGGATACTCTCTGGCCAAGCGGGCCGCGATCACGTCCGCCGACGTCTGAGCCTCGGAAAAGCTCACGCCGGGCCTCAATCTGCCCAGCACGTTAATCATTCGCGCGGACCGATCCGTCAGTCCACG
>JASIGB010000044.1:0-2712 GCA_030045355.1 Bryobacteraceae bacterium | reverse complement strand
GTCGGTGCGAATCAGGCCGGCGGGCTGGTCGCGATCGTCCACGATGGTGACGGGCTCGATAAATTCGTCGGTGACGCCGCGCTCGTAGGATTTCTGGACGGCGGCCACGGGATCCTGCGATTTTTCGCCATTGCCCAGCACCATGGCGCCGAACGCGCGCTCGATGCGGTCCCAGCGCTTGTCGCGATCCATGGCGTAGTAACGGCCGGAAATGCTCGCGATCTTCCCCGCCCCGATTTGCCGCGTCACCTTGTGCAGTTGCTCGATGAAGCCCGCGCCGCTTTCGGGCGGCGTGTCGCGGCCGTCCATGAAGCAGTGAATGAATACGTGCTCCACGCCTTGCTGCTTCGTCATTTCGAGCAGCGCGTAGAGATGCGTGAGCAGCGAATGCACGCCACCGTCGCTGCACAGACCCATCAGATGCAGACGATGCGTTTTGGCATGCTGCATGGACGCGAGCAGCACCGGGTTATTGAAGAATTCCCGCGAGGCGATCATGCGATCGATGCGAGTGACGTCCATATAGATGACGCGCCCCGCGCCGATGTTCAAATGGCCCACTTCACTGTTGCCCATCTGCCCTTCGGGCAAGCCGACGTACGGGCCGGAGGTATGAACCAGCGTGTTAGGATACGTGCGCAGCAGCAAATCGTAGGTGGGCTTGCGCGCGGCGGCGATGGCGTTGCCTTCGGTGACGGCGGAATAACCCCAACCGTCCAGGATGGTCAGGACGAGCGGTCGCTTTTGGATCGGCATTATTGAAGGAACGCTTTCCGGCCGGCGAACTTGGCGTCCTCACCTAATTCCTCTTCGATGCGCAGGAGCTGGTTGTACTTGGCGATTCGATCGGTCCGGCTGAGGGAGCCGGTTTTAATTTGTCCGGCGCGCGTGGCGACGACGAAATCGGCGATGAAGGCGTCCTCGGTTTCACCGGACCGGTGCGAGACTACGCTGGTGTAGTGCGCGGCCGTGGCCATTTGCATGGCCTCCAGAGTTTCCGTGACGCTGCCAATCTGGTTGAGCTTGATGAGAATCGAATTGGCGATGCCCTTCTCGATGCCTTGGGCGAACAGTTCGGTATTGGTGACGAAAATATCGTCGCCGACCAGTTGAATTTTCGACCCGAGCGCTTGCGTCAGCGCACGCCAGCCGTCCCAATCGTTTTCCGACATGCCGTCTTCGAGCGAAATAATCGGATATTGCTCCACCCAATTCGCCCAGAAGCGGATCATCTCGTCAGAGGTCCGCTCGCTCTTGTCGGACTTTTTGAAAACGTACCTGCGTTTTTCGGAATCATAGAATTCGCTGGCAGCCGGGTCGAGCGCGATGCTGATCTGCTCGCCGGGCTTGTAGCCGGCCTTAGCGATGGCTTCGAGCACCACTTCGAGCGCTTCTTCGTTGGATTTCAGATTGGGCGCGAATCCGCCTTCGTCGCCCACCGAGGTCGCATAGCCGCGCTTCTTGAGCACGCCCTTGAGCGTGTGAAACACTTCGGCGCCCATGCGCAGCGCCTCGGAGAATTTGGGCGCGCCGTGCGGGACGATCATGAACTCCTGCGGGTCGACGGAATTGTCGGCATGTGCGCCGCCGTTGAGAATGTTCATGAGCGGCACGGGCAGCAGGTTCGCGCTCACGCCGCCTAAATAACGATAGAGCGGTGCGTCGTGCGATTGCGCGGCGGCGCGCGCGGCGGCCATGGAGACCGCGAGAATCGCGTTGGCGCCGAGCTTGCCCTTGTTCGGCGTGCCGTCGAGCTCGATCATTTTGCGATCGAGCGCGGCCTGTTCCTCGGCCTCCATGCCGGTGACTTCCGGCGCGATCTTCTTCAGGATATTCTTGACGGCTTTTTGGGTGCCTTTGCCCAGGTAGCGATCGGCATCGCCGTCGCGGAGCTCGACGGCTTCGTGTTCACCCGTGGAAGCGCCAGAGGGGACGGCGGCGCGTCCGAGGGAGCCATCGGCGAGAAGCACATCGGCTTCCACCGTGGGATTGCCGCGCGAATCGAGGATCTCGCGGCCAACAACTTTGACGATCTCCATATTCTTCCATGATGCGGGAGTTGCGCGCGGCTTGTCCAATCACGAATTGTGTCAATCCTGTTCGCCAAGAGTTTGAAAGTAGGTCTTGCCGTAGGGATAGAAGAGCTCCTTGCGGCCTTGTTGCCACGCGGCTTTGAGCTCAGGCGTTGTGATATCCCAATCCGGGCGGCTCTTTTGGGTGACGGCGCGCAGATCCTGGCGGAGATCTTCAAGAGTTGGGCGCCCCCAAAACCAATAGCCGTTATAGATCTTGTAAATCACCAGGCCGGGCTCGAGCACGATGGTGTGGGGAATCATGGGATTGTGCACGGGGTCTGTGTATTCGGCGATATCGAGATCCTTTTGCACGATGCGGCCGGCGTCGGAGAGGAACGGCCAATGCGCGTCGAGCGCGCTGCGGTATTCATTCGTCTGCGTGATATTGTCGGTGCTGATGGTGACCAGACCGCAATAGGCGACTTCGAGCTCACGATGGAGCTGCACGAGTCCCTCGGCCTGCCGGCGATCCTTAGGACAATAGCCACCGCGGCTCAAGACGAGAATCATAGGGTTTTGCCCCTGCAGCTCGGAAAGCTTGCGGTGTTTGGCGGTGTGATCAGAAAGCTCATAGTCGGGGAAAACCGCGCCGGGGACGATGTCAGCTCGCATGAAAGGGCCTCCTCGCGTTGAGATG
>JASIGB010000043.1:0-4158 GCA_030045355.1 Bryobacteraceae bacterium | reverse complement strand
TTCGCAAACCGGTACCCAGTGGTTGCGATTGACCGGCCGGGAAGGCGTGAAGGAGTTTATTCGCGCCGAATTCGCGGCCTGGTTTGCGAGCTAGCGTTTCGTTCCAACGCCCGAGAGCGCCTTGCGGATTGCTTCGATCGATTCCCGGTTTCGAGCGTCGGACGGACCGAGTGCCACCAGCGCCCGGTTGTACAACGCCCTCGCCTCCTCGGGATGTTTTTCCGAAATCGCATCCGCGGCCTGGATCGATAGGCCGTCGGCCAAAAAACCCGCGCGAATCGCGACCGAACGCGCCAGGGCGTCACGCGCCATGTCCGGCTCGCCCTTCTTCACGTAGAACACCACCAGCTTATCGAGCGTCACGGCCACCATGGGGTGATCTTTGCCCGCGGCCATCTCCCATAGCGCCAGCAGCCGCAGGTACAAAGGCTCGGCCGCATTGAGCATCCCTGCGCCGGCATAGAGATCTGCCAAGGCCTCTACGGTCGAAATCAATTCGGAGCTGTTCGCTCCGTACAGCGATTCGCGAATCGCGAGCGCCTGGCGATAAAACTCCTCGTTGATGCGGCCGTGCATCCCGCCGTTGGGCATTTTATTCGACGCTTCGTTGAACAGGTCCAGAATCGGCAACAGCCCCGGGTCGAGAGCGCCGGCGAGCTTCATCCGCATCTCGCGGGCCTGGTATAGCGGAGGGATCGCTTTCGAAGGGTCGCCCTCGGCCACATAGATCTGCGCGATGCGATACAAATCGTCCGCGGCTAGGAGGCTTTCGGCGCCGTAGGCGGCCGTGTGCAGCGCTTGAATGCGCTGGGCGGTGGCAAGGGCGCGATCGTAGGCCTTGACTCTTACATCCAGGTTCACCGAAAGCGCCAGGTCATCGGCTGATTCCTGGGCCGATTCCTTCACCTGGAGCGCTCGCTGGAGGTAACCTTGTGCGTCGGCGAATTTACCCGCTGCCGCGCTGGCCGACGTCAGGCGCTTGAGCAGATCGTAACTGGCTGCGGAACCGGGCGCTGCTTTCGCGAGCGCCTTCTCGAAGGACTGGCGCGCGGCGTCATAATCGCCCTTGGAAAACGCAAGGTCGCCTTCCTTAATCGGGTCGGGAGCGAGATCCGGCGGCTGCGCCCGCGCCACGCCGCACAGCACCTCAAGCGATCCGGCCAGCAACACGGCCCAAAGGCATTTCATGGTGGCCCTCAAGCTGCAACCTTATCGCCAATGCGCCTGGCCGCGGCCTTGCTCGCGATCGCATGGCCGTGCTGCGCGCAGTTCAAGAGCACCGTGCCATTGGTGGTTGCGCCCACCACGGTCACCGATTCCCACGGCCGCTTCGTCGACGGCCTCACCACCGGTGACCTGGTTCTTTACGACAACAATGTGCCGCAGAAGATACAGATGGATTGGAGCACGTATCCGATCGACCTGGTAGTGGCGGTGCAAACCAGCGCGAATTCCGGTGCCGTGATCGATAAGCTCGGCGGAAGCGGCATCCTGTTTTCTCAACTGGTCGCCGCGGATGCGGGCCAAACCGCGGTGATCTCGTTCAGCGACGAAGTCAAAGTGCACCAGGATTTCACGGACGATCCGGACCGTGTCACGCACGCACTGCGCATGCTGCGCAAGGAGGGAGATAACGCGCACATGCTGGACGCGCTGCACCAGGCGCTCGACATGCTGGATCACCGTCCGCCCGCACGCCGCCGCATCATCCTGATGATCGCTGAGCGTCGCGACCGCGCGAGCTCCGCCAAGCTTCCCACCGTGATGGAACAGGTGGAGCGGCTCAATGCCGCCGTGTATTGGCTCACCTATTCACCGTTTCTCGAACCGTTCACCGTGAAACCGAAGACCGCCGAAGATTTGAAGCCCGAGGCCGAGCGCGTCAAGGTGCAACAGTGCGCGCTGTGTCCCGCGCCCGATGATACGCCGGTTCCACCGGATCTCGGCCCCGGCGGCTACCTGTATGGAATTCAGGAATTGATCCGCCTGCACAAGCCCGATCTTTCGCACCTGTTCACCCGCACCACCGGCGGACGCGAGCTGAATTTTCTCAAGAAAAGCGCGCTCGAACAGGCTATCCAACTGATCGGCGAAGAGGTTCACCGGCAGTACATTCTCAGCTTCACGCCGGCCAGCGGCGTGCCCGGAACATTTCACACGCTGCGTGTCGCGGTGAAGGACCAGCCGGAACTGCGCGCCAAAACGCGCGACGGATATTGGGCGCTGCAGTAGCCGCTACGGCTGGATCGGCTTGGGCGCGGGCGGAGGCGGTGGCAGCGGCGCGGGGTTCACGTATCCGCGTTCGCCGTTGGGACGGATGGGCCCGGGTCCGAAACCCAGGTGCTCGCGATCGACGGCGTTTTCCGCGCACGAATATTCGCCCAGCTTTTCTCCCGGCGCGCCCGCTTCCCAGCTTCTCGAATACGTGAACGGCTTGGTGTAGAACTTGGGATCTTCGATCGTGGTATCGACGTGGATGTGTTTCGCATCGGGCCGCGTCCAGCGTTCGATCACATGCAGCGCGTCGCTGTGCGGGTCGGCGTTTTCATCCGCCCATACCTGGGTGTCTTTGAAGCCGGTGGAATCGATCACGAACGCGTCGCCATCCCAGTGGCCCACTTCGTCGCCGAAGAAGGAGGGGTCGGGATCTTCCTGGTGCTTGCGATTGTCGGTCGGAATCAGGCGGTAATAACTGTAGAAATACAGGAACGCGACGTACTGCGGCGTCTGCATCACCATAAACGGCAGGCCACTGGCGTTGTGGCGCGGAATTCCGCCCAGGATGCAGAGCGCCTCGGGATCGACGGTGGCGGTGGTGTTGTGCTTCCATGCCGCTTCGCCCGCGGGCGTGAAGGGCAGCTTGTGGTCCGGCTGATCCTTGCCGATGTTGCCCACCGGATGGGTGTCCTTGGTGCCCTTCCAGTAGCCGTTGAGGTCCGGATGCCCATCAGGAGTTCTCGGGACCTGCGCGCAAACCGGAAGTGCCAGGAGCACCGATAGCCAACCGCCAACAGCCAGGATTCTCATCTCGATGCTAGAGTATATCAGGAGATCCCTTGATGACGACGAAGCTGGCCTGGCTCCTTGGTTTTGCAGCCCTCGCGGCAGCCGCTCTACCGATTTATGCGCATCACTCTTTCGCGGCCGAATACGACGCGAGCAAAGCGATCCGCATCACGGGCGTGATCAGCAAAGTGGAATGGACCAATCCGCATTCCTACCTCTACGTCGACGTCAAGGACGAGCAGGGCAACACGGCAACCTGGACGTGCGAAGGCGGCGCTCCGAATGCGCTGTCGCGGCGCGGCTTCCGCAAGAACGACATCAAGTTAGGCGACACTGTGACCATAGACGGCTATGGCGCCAAGGACGGATCGCATTTGATGGACGCGCGGCGGATCACGCTGAGCGACGGCCGGTCGTTTTATAGCGGCTCGCCCGGCGACGGCGGGCCAGGCGATCCGGGCAAGACCGAATAAACGTATTCGCTACCGGGTGTTTTTTCGGTTGCAGCTTTGCGCATGGCGATCCAGTACGTGACCGAGGCGACTAGGAAACCCACGAACCACGCGTAATCGTACAGCCAGCGCAAGGGCGGCGCGACCAAGCCGATCAGGGCAACCACAACGCCCGCCGCAAGCGCGACGATGGCGCGATAGTTCACACCGGTCCCGTAGCGATAAATGCCGCGCGGATTGTACAACTCGCCGATTTCGAGGCGCGTGCGGCGCAGCAGGAAATAATCCGTGATCATGATGCCGGCCACCGGCCCCAGCAGCGCTGAGTATCCGACCAGCCAGCCTTCGATGTAGCTCTGGAAATCCGTCAGCAGTCTCCAGGGCATCATCAACACGCCCACAACGCCCGTGATGAGGCCGCCGGTGCGGAAGGAGATCAGCCGCGGGTTAAGGTTCGAAAAATCGTTGGAAGGCGAAACCACGTTGGCCGCGACGTTGGTATTTAGGGTCGCGATGAGCAGTGCGACCAAGGCGATGGACGCGATCAGCGGCTCGTGAAAGCGCGCGAGCAACGCCACCGGATCCCAGATGGCTTGGCCGAAGAGAATCACCGAGGCGGAAGTCACCGCGACGCCGATGAACGAGTAAAAGGTCATGGCAGGTGGTAAGCCGAGCGTCTGGCCGATGATCTGCGCCTTCT
>JASIGB010000467.1:0-4095 GCA_030045355.1 Bryobacteraceae bacterium | reverse complement strand
GGCATCCGCCCTGCTCCCGCCTCCGGCCCGAAATTGTAGAAGATTTCCGAACATGGTCCGCACGGCCCGGTATCGCCCATCTGCCAGAAGTTGTCCGCCGCGCCCAGCCGGAAGATGCGCGCTTTCGGCACACCCGCCACCTGCTGCCACAGCAGCTCCGCGTCATCGTCGTCGCGAAATACCGTGATGTAGAGCTTGTCCCTGGGAATCGCAAAATCCCGCGTCAGCAGCTCCCAGGCGAAGGCGATGGCGTCCTTCTTGAAATAATCGCCGAAGGAAAAATTACCCAGCATCTCAAAGAACGTCTGGTGGCGGCGCGTGTAGCCTACGTTGTCCAGGTCGTTGTGCTTGCCGCCCGCGCGCACGCACTTCTGCGACGACGCCGCGCGCGTGTACTCGCGCTTCTCCAGGCCCGTGAAAACGTCCTTGAACTGGTTCATGCCCGCGTTGGCGAACAGCAGCGTGGGGTCATTAGCAGGCACCAGCGACGAGCTGCGCACCACGCGATGGCCCTGGCCCGCGAAAAAGTTGAGAAACGTCTCCCGGATCTCGTTCCCTGTCATTTCTTCCTATTGTGACAGGTGCCGGCGGAGGGTTTATACGAGGACGAATTTGGGGTGGTGGGGATGCTGTGCGGTGCGGTGAATTTTCTTCGCCGAAGTTGGCGAAATTCAGGCGAAAGGCGGGGAGCGGCCGAAAGAGCGCATCGATTGGAGAATAACAAGCCAGGGCGCGATCGGGTTTCGTCAACCAGCAATGGCGAAGAGAAAACGGCAGATAGAGGGAGCGGAGAGCTGTCACTGGGAGGCGCGAGGGCGATCGTCAGGCTCCAAACGTCTCGGGGGGGGTGCCTTTAATCCTCTATTGAGGATATAATTCCTCGATAGAGGATGAATCCGGAACCGACACTATCGACCGGGCTCCGGATGGATGCCCTTGGCGAGCGAATTCGCGGCGAGCGGAAGAAACGGGGCTTGTCCTTGGACGATCTGTCCAACAACGCACGGGTCAGCCGTTCCATGCTCTCGGCCGTCGAACGCGGCGAGAAGATCCCCTCGGTGCTCGTGCTCGACCAAATCGCCACTGGCCTTGGCACATCGATCGCGCGTCTGCTGGGCGAGGAACGCCGGGATCGGGTCGTGCTGATACGCCGCGAGGAGCAGGATGTTGCCGTGGACCCTGGCGGGTGGGAGCGCCGCGTGCTCTCTCCTGTCTTGCCGCATGTCGAGTTTGAGTTCATGCGGACTACCATTGGGCCAGGCGTGAACGCGGGAGCTTTTCTGCCGCACAATCCAGGGTCGCGCGAGTATGTGGCCATCGAACGCGGGTTGCTTAACCTCACGTTGGATGGCGAGACCTATCGCCTGAAAAAGGGAGACAGCATCTATTACGCGGGCGATTGCCTCCACGAGTTTGAAAATCCGCATCCGAAGGAGAGTTGCGAATACTACTTGGCAATGGACGTGACCGGGCATCCGGAGCAATTGCGGCACCGTGCCGCGCCCCGCCGCGCGAATCGGGCAGCACAAGGAAGCAAGAAGAGACTTTATGCGACTCAGCAAAGATGAGTTCCGGGAGCTCGGCTATCGAGTGGTGGACGTGGCTAACGACTATCTCAGTGATCTGCCCAGCAAGCCCGTATTTCAGCGAATGCAGGAAGAAGAGCGGCAAGCCATCGCGGGAATGGCACTCCCGGACGACGGTCTTCGAGCAGACGAGCTGATGCATTTCATCGTCGACCACCTTGCACCGCATCCGATGGGCAATGGTCATCCGCGTTTTTTTGGATGGGTCAACTCTCCACCGGCTCCTGTGGCCGTGCTGGTGGAACTGCTGGCTGCAGCGATGGATCCCAGTTGTGCCGGCGGGGATCACGCGGCCATCTACCTGGAGCGCTGCGTAACCCGCTGGCTGATGGAACTGATTGGATTTCCCACCGAGGAGAGCTTCGGCCTGCTCGTCAGCGGTGGTTCAACGGCATCGCTCACGGCGCTCGCCGCGGCGCGGCATCGGCGTTTTCACGATTTGGGAATCGACGTGCGCCGGGATGGGGTCGCCGCTCGTCGCTTTCGCCTGTACGCATCGGCGCAGACCCACAGTTGCATCCAAAAGTCCGTCGAGCTGCTCGGATTAGGTTCGGATGCAATTCGATGGATAGAGGTCGACGAGGATTATAGGATCCGAGTAGAGGATCTGTCCTCGGCGATTCAACAGGACGAGAGCAATGGCTTTGTTCCTTTCTGCATCGTGGGCAATGCGGGGACAGTCAATACCGGAGCCATCGACCCCCTGGATGTGTTGGCCGGTCTATCCCATCGCTTCGGAATGTGGCTTCACGTGGATGGCGCCTATGGAGCGGTTGGAAAGCTCGACGCTGATGTCGCGCCTCTGTTTCGCGGGTTGGAGCGCGCGGATTCGATAACTCTGGACGCACACAAGTGGCTCTCTGTGCCCGTAGAATGCGGCTGCGTGCTCGTGCGCGACGGCGAGGCGTTGCGGGATGCCTTTTCGTTGGTGCCGCCATATCTTCGAACTGAACCGGGTAAAGGCATCGGTAATTTGCCTTGGTTTTCAGAATACGGATTCCAGCAGTCGCGTGGATTTCGAGCGCTCAAACTTTGGGCGACGTTGGCGCATAGCGGACGAAGCGGCCTGGCGACGCAAATTGCGCGGCACAATGCGCTGGCACGCTATTTGGAGCGGCGGATTCAGGCGTACCCGGACTTGGAGCTTTGCTCGGCGGGGAAGTTGTCCATCGTATGCTTCCGGTGTTGTCCAGGCGCGGTGCGAGGCGATGAAGAAGCGCTCAACACGCTGAACAAGGAAGTCATGGAACGCGTCCAGTCTGAAGGCGTGGCTTTTCTCACCAGCGCGCTGCTTCGCGGCCGTTTCGTTCTGCGCGCCTGCATCCTCCACTATGGGACCAGCGAGCAAGACATTGACGTCATGGTGGAGGCAGTTCGCCAGACTGCCTCGGCTGCGGCCGCGAGAGTGCATTCGGCCAAACGCGGCGCTTAGAAAGGGTGTGACGAACTACTCCGGACTTACCTACGGCTACAGACCGGGAGACCGATTCCCGCGACGACGGCGGCGGCGCCTGCGAAGAAGACGACGGTGTCTGAGATGAATCAGGGTCTCGAACTGGTCCTCGAACGCGTTGAGCGCTTCCAACACTTCATTCGTTCGTTGTTGCATGGCGAGAGATTTAACGACGCCCTTGAGACGGGGAGCGGGTTTGTAAATAGCCGAGTGTTCCACTTCCCAGAAAAGGCCGATCAGCATCGGAACGATTTGATATTCGCCCCGTATGCGTTCGCTCGCTCCGGAGATTCCGTGGTATTTCAATGCCAGCACCTGTCCTTGAGCCTTCACAGGATCGGCAGTCCACGAAGGAAAGATCTCGCGCAAAGCGCCCTCCACCTCCGCTAGTCGTTTGCGTGGAAAGACAAGGACTCGAACACCAGCCAGATCGTTTAGATTCGTCAGGGTGTACCGGGCTGGCCGGTCGTTGTCGAAGCTTGCGCCTTCCTGACGACGACGCAAAGCGTCGACCGCGCTCTCGCACTCCTTGACCCTGAACCTCACGAGGAGCTGCTCGTACTCCTCAAGTTCGTTCGCTATGGACAACAAATGGTAATTGATTGGGGATTCTAGTTGTCCGGCAACCCGCCGAATCTCAGGCAGCAGCTGGAAATATTCTTCTCTCAGCCGGTCCTCGACGGTGCGACTGGCCTCAGCCAAGAGCGTCTAAAATCTGGCGTTTCACGGACTCGGATGGCGGTACGTTAAAGTAAAAGCGCCAATTGCCTCCATCCGTCCTCTCACGGATTTTTGCTTCGAGTTCGGCCTCGTCGTTATCAGCGACGAACTCGACACTAAAGATTTTCTTTGCCGCGCTATTGAAATAGACCTGGCGGTCAAAATTGTAGACGTATCCGCCAGCATCCAGAATATGTTGCTTCGATGCAGTGGGCGTCACGGCAAATCCCCTTTCAGTATTGTAGCCCCGCCAATCGCACGTCGAAAACAGGCAATAAGAGTGACTCCGAGCAGTGAGACGGGCGCGACCGCGGAGCGGCGGCTCAAGGCATCCGC
>JASIGB010000466.1:0-5858 GCA_030045355.1 Bryobacteraceae bacterium | reverse complement strand
GTCAGGAGCCTCGTAGACCGAGTACACGCTGTCTTGCGCCAAGCCATCGGCGTGCGTGTAAGTCTTGGTTGTAAACGTATCGCCATTAGCGCCTTTTTGCCAGGCTAGCCGCGTCAACCCGCCGCGCTGCCGGCCGAGCCAGAGCTCGCCATCCCGACCGTCGATCGAATAGACCACGTCGTTGTCCAACCCGGCTTGATGGATCACGCCGTGCTGTCCGTTCTTCACCCACCACAGGCCGCCGGCGACCGGAGGAAACCACATGCGGCTTTCCTCGTCCACGTACACCGGATTGCTGCCGTCGGTGGGCAGCCCCTCCGGCGTCGAATAGGAAACGAACGGGCTATCGCGCAACCGATCCAGCCCGCTAGCGCTGCCGATCCAGAGGTTTCCTTCGCGGTCTTCGAACACGGCCGTGACGGCCTCCGGCGCCGTTGCGCCGGACAATTCCAGTGACGCGACACCCTCCCGGTTGACACGCAACAGCCCGTGCGAATCGGTCCCCACCCAGAGATTTCCGTCCCGGTCGCGAGCCATCGCGAGAGCTTGGAAACCGTTCAGCTTGGGCGGCAGGGCGTCGGAGACAACCTCACGGCCGTCCCAGCGTGCGATGCCACTATCCGTTCCGATCCACAATCCACCGCCGCCGTCCGGCAGCAGACAGTTGATCTTTGCGTCCGGCAACCGCTCCCGGACGAAGGGCGCGGCGCCGCCTGATGCATGCAGCAACCCCGCGTCGCGCGTGCCGAGCCACAGATCGCCCGCGGGTGTTTCGGCCATAGACAACACCGGAGAACGAGGCATGGAAGCGGGGGATTCGAGCATTGTGAACTCGCCACCCTTCTTACCAAACACGAAACCGCCGTCTTTTGCGATCAGAAGTTCGCCCCGTGCGGAAGTTGTCATGGCCGTGATGCTCGCATCCGACGGGAAACTGGGAGCCCGCTCAAAAACGCCGTCGTGATATCTCAACAGAATGGCCCCTTGCAGGCGGACCCAAAGGCCGCCGTCCGCCGCCGGCGCCAGCCCCAACACATTCGCGATCTGGAAATTCCGGGAGGGATCGTTGACCAGAACGAAGTTCCATCCGTCGAAGCGAATCAGGCCCGCTTGCGTCCCGATCCAAAGGTAACCGTCCGGGGTTTGCGTGATGGCATACACCGGCCCGCGCGGAAAGCCCTGCTCGGGACCCCATTGGTCGCGGATGTATTGCGACATCGCGCGGTCCGGGTCCATGGCCGGCGCGGGTTGCACGTTGAGGCATAGAAGGCCGATCGCCGCGAGCAAAAAACGCAGCCAACGCCCCCGGTCAAGGAAGGTACTGAAATTTCTCAATCACCACCTCGACCGGATGCTGCAACGGGCTACTTTTGTTCGCGAACGGATACAGGTTCATGTGGACCGCTTCTCCGCCCGGTAAGGGCACTCCGGAGGTAAACGTGTGCTCGGCCACGATCTCCCCGTTCGGCTGGCGAACCGTTTTGAATGTTGCGTGTCCGGGTTGCCAGTTAAACGAATACATGAGCCTTCCCTGCGGCGCCGAAAATCGGATCACGTTCGCCGGAATGTAATAAGGCTGCACAACGTACTGCGCGTTCTTGCCGTTGGGATCGCCCCAGCGGCTGATCTCGGTATCGATCTCCCGATGATTGACGTCGGTGGCCGAGTCATCCCAGGTGAACAGGCCCAGAACCGCGGCCGGTTCGAGTTCTGAAACATTGCGGACTTCAAACGAATACGATCCATATCCCAGGCTGCGTGTCAACGTAACTTCGGCGCAGGTCCATTCGCCCGAGCCGCGGGCGATGCGCAAATGCAGCCGGCCTTCGGTATCGGTCCATGCGTTATCGGGGTCGTAGTTGTTCATGGCGCCGCCACGGTTGCTCGGCACTCCGCGGATCTCCCACTCGTATCCGCTGAAATGCAACGTCCTCGACACCATCAGGTGTTCCGGCTCCCCTTGCGCAGTCGCCACGGCAATTACAGGGCCGCCTGTCTGGGGCAAACGCGCCGTCGTCTCCGGCGGTTGATATCCGGGTTCTACCAACAGCGCGGCGTAGTCGGTTCCCAAGTGAGTGTAGTTCTGCCATTTGCGGTCGGATCGGATGTTGGTGAACGGCTGGTCGGCGAAGGGCTGGACCCACCACAGGCCGACAGGGGTCTTGGCGAAAAGAACGATCTGCTCGCCCGCGCGCGCTCCGTCGACGTGCCCTTCAATGATCGCGCGGCTTTCGGTTCCGCCGTCGTCGGATCGCGGAAGGCGGATAAATTGGATCGACGGAGCCGAGTTGGGCCGGGCAGATCCGCAGGCATTGACGAGCGCCATTAACAGCGCAAGGGCAGCGGGTTTCCAGGGGGGAGGCGAGCTGTGCCGGGAATGCGCCAAACGGGAAATCCTCGGGCTCTCATAAGATACGGGAGGCGCGATGCTGAGTTCCATGGTAACGCAGCGAGCGGCTAGTAGTAGAGCTTCAGTGCGATCTGCACCTGTCGCGGCTGGTTGGCCTGACTGGTAATTTGGCCGAACGTCGCGTCGCCTAGGTTGGTATCGGGCGGCCCGAACTGAACGCGATTCAAAGCATTGAATGCTTCCAGGCGAATCTGCAGCCGCGCCCCCTCCCGAAACTCGAGCGGGATCTCCTTGAATAAAGAAGCTGTCAGATTGTCAGTCCCGGGCATTCGCGCATTGGGGAGCACCCGCGGCGCATCGCCGTCGGTATAGGGGGCGGGCTGCACCGCGACCTGGGGATTCGCGAAATAGTGGTTCAAGTTGCCGGTCCCAGCCACCTTGAGCGGTGCGAGCAGATTCGGATATTGGTTGCCGTAGGTCGGCACATTGACGCTGCATCCGCCGCACAGAAAAAGCTGCAGCGGCAGCCCGTCATCGATTCGATAGATCCCGTTTACCTGCCATCCGCCGCCCAGCGCACCCGCAATCCCGCTCCAGTGCTTTCCAAACGGCAGTTGATACAGGAAAGTGAACTGCGCGATCTGCGGAATGCTGAACACCGAAAGCGACCGGTCCAGCTCCAGGTTGTTGGGATCGCGCGCGGCGGATTCGCTGGTGGTGGAGCCGCCGGTCAGAAACGAATAGCCGGAGGAGCCGAGCGACGCATCGTCGATACTCTTCTGGAACACATACGTGAAAAGGAACTGAACTCCGCCGGAGAAGCGCTTCTCGATGCGCAGCTGCCCGCCGTTATAGATGGAATTGGCCCAGGGAACGAAGCTGCTGCTGATCCCGGTAGCGGTTCCGTTGCTGTACTGCGGATAAGGAACGTACAGCTTCCAGCGCGGGATGGTCGGCCCCGACAAATCCGCGCTTCCGCTGATGATTCCCTGGAAGGGATTCGGCACCTGCGCCAGGTAATAGGACGGATCGGCGCGAAAAGCCGCCGCGATATTGGGCGGCAGCGCATCGATTTCGTCGTTATAACCCATCGCGTAGAGATGCGTTCCTTTTCGTCCGACGTATTCGATATCCAATAAGACCGACCAGGGAAGCCGGCGCTGGATCCCGAAACTCCAGGACTGCTCCTGGGGCGTCTGATTGAGGCTGCGAATCGGGATATTGGTCAGCGCCTGCCCGAGATCGGTGGACGTTCCAGCTTTATTTCCCACCGCGGTCTGAATTCCATAGGGGAAGGGATCGCGCAGGAACTCCAGCGGCAGCCAGGGCTCGCCGGGAACATTATTGACTCCTTGCGTTATGGCGTCATATCCCAGGAATCCGCCGCTCACGGAATTCCCCACCACGCCCACGTCCGAAGGATCGTAATAGATGCCGTAACCGCCGCGTACGACCGTGCCTTTCAAAATCTCATCCGCGAACCCGAACCTCGGCCCCCAATCACGCCAGTCGGTGTTGAACTCGGTGTTGGGGTTTCCTTCCACGCCCACGTATTCCACCGCGCCATGCAGGTTCAATCCGGGAACGGAGATCGGCGCGGGCGCCGAAGGATCGAAGTAGCTCATCTGGTTGAAGCGCTCGGTGCGCGGCGTGTTCACATCGTAGCGGAGCCCCACGTTGAGCGTCAGGTGTTGCGTCACGCGCCAGTTGTCCTGAATGAATCCGCCCGCCTGATAATTCCGCGTTGAGGTGTACGGAGGGATCTCGTATTCGGTGAATGGATTGTCGACGTAGCCGATCATCAGCCCGGCCAGCGCATCGCCGCCCACCCCGGCGGTTCCTGAAGCCGTCCCGCTATTGGTGAAGGCGAACAAGCCGTTCGGCGCGCCCGCCTGCAGAAAATTGATGCGATGCCGCCGGATCTCGCCGCCGAACTTGATCTCGTGCGCTCCGATGATGTGATCGATAGAACCCACCAGGTGCCCGGTTTCGCTCGCGAACTTGAGAATCGAATAGAACTGTCCGCCCAAACAGCCGTTGAATCCGTTGCACCCGTAGGCGCTGAAAAGCCAGATCGAGGGCGGCGTCAGGAATCCCGATGTATCCATATAGGCCGGCATTCCCAGCTCTGTTACCGGGTTGAAACCGCCGAAAGACGCGGCCACTCCTTGGGTGGGATACCAGTTGTGTGCATATCCGATGGAAACGCTGGCAAGCGTCACGGGGCTGAAGGTGTGCTGATAATTCAGATCGCCCACCAGCGCGGCGTGTTTGGTCGGCCCCTGCGTGTTGGTGTCGTATACCGTGCCGAAGAAATTGGGATTTTCGCCCGCGTCCCACTCGTGCGAGAACCGCACGCTGGCGGTGTTCTTGTCGCTGAAGTGCTGGTCGAGCTTGATATCGATGGATTGCTGGCTGTACGGGCTGGAAGCCGTCGTCACCCAGTTGTGATAGGGATCGTACTGGGGAGTTCCTACGTTGAGGTTCGGCAAGGGGAAAGCCTGGATGAGCTTCGCGCCCACCGGGTCGATCAGATTTCCCGGCCGGTCCGGTAGATCGCCCAGCCCAAACGGAATGCTCGAATTGCCGGGGCTGATATAGGTGGCAAGGTTATTGAACGGGATGGGCGCGCGATTTACCGCCTGGTCCTCGGCGTTGGGCTGGCCGGTGTAGGGATCGTAAATCTGCCCCGCGGGATTGGAGCAGATCCCTTCGGCGCTGAATGTGCCCCCCACGCGGCCGCACAACTCACCGAAGTTGCCTGCGCGCTCGGCCGCGTCGGGCACGCCCGCGATGTTGGACGTGGCGCCCATGAGCGCGCGGATGCCGTTGAAGTCGAAAAAGAAGAACGTCCGATTCTTGAAGATGGGGCCGCCCGCCGTGACACCGAAGTCGTTGCGCGTCGAATGCGCCTGCCCGAGGCCGGCCGAATTGGCGAAGAAATTATTCGCGTTCAGGTCGTTGTTGCGCAGAAACTCGAACAGTTGCCCGTGGTATTCATTGGTTCCCGATTTCGTCACCACGTTGACGATGGTCCCGCCGCTGTTGCCGAATTCAGCATTGAAATTCGCCTGCTGGATGGTGTATTCCTGGATTGCCTCCACCGGCGGCACATACAGCGCCTTCTGTACCCCGGGATTATTGTCGCTGTTCATGACGCTCACGCCGTCCAGCAACATATCGGCCTGGGCGTTGCGGCTGCCGTCGGAAACGAAATTGGTGACGAACCCGGGCGTGCTGATCCCGTTCCCGTATGTACTGCCCGGAGCCTGCGAGACCCCGGGTGCCAGAAAGGCTAGATCGAACGGATTGCGATCCACCAGCGGAAGGTCGTTAATCAGCTTCAGAGGCACTGTCTCGCCGATGGCGGCGCTGTCGGACTCGAGAGGCGCATTGGCTTCTACCCTCGCCGCGGCTGCGCCGACGGCCAGCGTCACATCCAGAGCGACGCTAGAGTTTACCGTGACGGCGATGCCCGAAGTATCGTAAGGCGCGAAGCCCGCGGCGG
>JASIGB010000465.1:0-3394 GCA_030045355.1 Bryobacteraceae bacterium | reverse complement strand
ACGCGCGCGGAGGCAGAAGGCCATCGAGCACAGGCTGCGGCGCGGCGTGAAAGAAGGCGAATTGCCGCCGGGTACGGATGCGGGCGCGCTCGCGGCGTTTTTTACAACGGTGATCGATGGGCTTGCAGTGCATGCGCGCGATGGCGCGTCGCTCAAGGATCTGCAATTCGCGGTGCGCTGCGCGATGGCGGCCTGGGATGGAACAAAGGCCAGAACGAAGATATCCTGAAAGTATGAGAGCAGTAGCGGTAGTTGGCATCGGGAAGACCGCGTTCGGCGCGTTTCCGGAGCGCGATTTGCGATCGCTCGCCGTGGAAGCGGGCGAGAAAGCGCTGAAGGATGCGCACGTAAATGCTTCCGAGGTGGAAGCGTTTTATCTGGGCAATTTCGCCGGGCCGGCGTTCGTGGGGCAGAACCACCTGGCGCCGTACATTTCTACTGCGATCGGAATCAAGGACGTGCCGGCGACACGGTTTGAAGCCGCCTGCGCATCGAGCGGATCGGCGTTTTTCCATGCGGCGACCGCCGTGGCGGCGGGAATCTATGACGTCGTGCTGGTGGAGGGCGTGGAGAAGATGACTTCGCAGGCGACGCCCAAAGTGACCGAGATTCTCGCCGGCGCGGGAGATCTCGCGGGCGAGGTGCGCGCGGGTGCGACGTTTCCGGCGCTGTTTGCGATGATCGCGCGGCGGCACATGTATCAGTACGGCACGACGCACGAGCAGATGGCGGCGGTCGCGGTGAAGAATCACGCCAACGGTGCGAAGAATCCGCTGGCGCACATGCGCAAAGTGATCACCCTGGAGCAGGCGCTGGCCGGGAAAATGATCGCGGAACCCCTGACGGTCTACGATTGCTCGCTGATCAGCGACGGCGCGGCGGCGGCGTTGCTCGTGCCGCTCGATCGCGCTCGGGATTTCACCGACAAACCGGTGCGCGTGCTTGCGTTCGCGCAAGCTTCGGACAATGTGGCGCTGGATGAGAAGGACGACATCACGACTTTTCGCGCGGTGAAGACCTCGGCCGAGAAGGCGTACAAGATGGCAGGCGTGCAGGCCAGCGACATCCAGTTCGCCGAGGTGCACGATTGCTTCACCATCGCCGAGATCATCGCGATCGAAGACTTGGGATTCGTGCCGAAGGGCGAAGGCGGTCCGTTCAGCCAGGCGGGCTGCACGTGCCTGAATGGGACGATTCCGGTGAACGCCAGCGGCGGGTTGAAGTCGAAAGGGCACCCGGTGGGCGCGACGGGCGTAGGACAGATTTGCGATGTGGTGGAACAGATTCGCGGCGAAGCGGGCGAGCGGCAGTTGAAGCGCAATACACTGGGACTGGCGCAAAACCTGGGTGGATCGGGCGCGACTAGCGTGATCACGATTCTGGGGGCGGCATGAGTGGCGCTGCAGAGAACTTGGGCGCCGGTACGGTCTATACTGAAACGGTGGTCTTTTCACCGCCCGAAGCGTATGTCAACGACGTGCCGTATCAACTGGCGATCGTGGAACTGGCCGGCGGGCGCCGCGTGACTGGGCGCGTGGCGGGAGAGCGCGCCGAGATCGGCGATCGCGTGGAATTCATCGAATTCCGCAATAATGTTCCTTATTTCCAAAAAAGTCATTCTTAAAACACTATGAAACTAGCTGAGCGGATGAACCGCATAGGCGTGGAAACCGCCTTCGAGGTGTTGGTGAAGGCGCGGGCGCTCGAAGCCCAAGGGCGCGACATTATTCATCTGGAGATCGGTGAGCCGGACTTTGACACGCCGCGCCACATCGTGGAGGCGGGCAAGCAGGCGCTGGATCAAGGCTGGACGCATTACGGTCCGACGCAAGGGCTGCCGGAGTTGCGCGAGGCGATCGCGTCCTACATTTGCAGAACGCGCGGGATCAAGACGGGCGCCGAAAACGTGTGCGTGGTGCCGGGCGGCAAGCCGATCATGTTTTTCGTGCTGATGGCGCTGCTCGAAGAGGGCGACGAGGCCATTTATCCCAACCCGGGATTTCCGATTTACGAATCGATGATTAATTTTCTGGGCGCGAAGGCGATGCCCATTCCGCTGGTGGAGGAGCGCGGGTTTTCCTTCGACCTGAACGTGCTGAAGGATAGCCTGACGCCGAAGACCAAGGTGCTGATCCTGAATTCACCGCACAATCCGACGGGCGGCGTGATTCCGGCCGACGATATCCGGGCGATCGCGGACATGGTGCGGGAGCGCGACCTGCTGGTGCTTTCGGATGAAATCTACACGCGCATTTATTTCGAAGAAGAGCCGCTGTCGATCACGACGCTTCCGGGAATGCAAGAGAAGACGTGCATTCTGGATGGATTCTCGAAGACCTACGCGATGACGGGCTGGCGCATGGGCTACGGCGTGATGCCCAAGTGGCTGGTGGATCCCGTCAACAAGCTTATGGTGAATTCGAATTCATGCACGGCGAGTTTCACGCAGCGCGCCGGGATCGCGGCCCTGAACGGGCCGCAGGACGACGTGGCCAAGATGGTCCAGGAGTTTCGGCGGCGGCGCGATGCATTTTGCGCGGGGCTGAATTCGCTGCCCGGGTTCCGTTGCGCGATTCCGGGCGGGGCGTTTTACGCGTTTCCGAATATCACCGGGACGGGGCGCAAATCGAAGGAGCTGGCTGAGGCGCTGCTGAATGAGGCGGGCGTGGCGTGCCTGAGCGGCACGGCGTTCGGGGCGTACGGCGACGGGTATTTGCGGTTCAGCATCGCGAATTCGTATGAGAAGCTGATGGACGCGGTGGAGCGGATCCGGAAGTACGTGAAGGCGTAGGGACGGACATCGTGACCCTGGGGGCTTGACGGCGAAGCGCCTGAAACACATCATCGAGGCACAGTAGGCCGCTCTGGGATTGCGTCGTCACGAATGACGACGCGGCACGCGCCCAGAGGGCACCCGGCGCGTGCGCCACAGAACCCCGAAAAATGAAAAACCCGGGCCGGGGATGCCGGACCGGGTCTTCGCCTTACATTTACTGCGGTTTTACGTTAACTGCTCACGCACCCGATGTCAGACGTGTTGGGCCCGATAGCGGCTGATGATCTGGTTCATCTGATCTTTCAGCTGAAGTTTGACTTTCTTCAGCCGATGCTCCTCCACTTCCTCTGCGGGAGTGAGGCGCGATTTGGCTTCCAGGGCTTCCAACTGTTCGTGGTAGCGATGGTGTTCGTCAGCCAGCCGGCGAAACTCTTCGTCGGTTTGCATCAGGTGCGCTTTCAATTCTTCTTGCGTATTCTCCATCAGGGTTCGGTCTCCTTTGCGAGTGGAACGCCGGAGTCAGTAGGATGAATCGGCTCGGCGGGTAATGAATGATTAACATTCGTCCGGCGGAGGTCACCGAGGGCCCCCGCATATGTGACAGTATCATGAAAGAAT
>JASIGB010000464.1:0-2882 GCA_030045355.1 Bryobacteraceae bacterium | reverse complement strand
GACGTGGTCATCATCGGTGCGGGAATCGTCGGATCCAGCATCGCCTTTCACCTCACCCAAGCAGGCTGCAAGAACGTGCTGGTGATCGAGCGCGAGACCCGGCAAGGCCTCGGTTCCACCGGCAAGAGCATGGGTGGGGTGCGGGCGCAATTCTCGACCGACGCAAACATCCGCATGTCGCTCTATTCGATTCCATTCTTCGCGCGATTCGAAGAGGCCACGGGACACCCTCCCGGATACAAGCCGCACGGCTACCTGTTCATGGCCACCAACGAGTGGCACATGAACTATCTGCGCAAAAATACCGCCCGCCAGAAAGTGCTCGGGCTGAAAAATGTCCAACTGCTGGCGCCCGACGACATCCGCAAAATCCTGCCGCTGCTCCGTTCGGACGATATCGTCGGCGGCAGCCTGTGCCCGACGGATGGATTCGTGGACCCCGAGAGCGTCATGAACGGTTTCATGGCGCGCGCCATCGACCGGGGCGCCGAACTCTGGCGGGGCGTTCAAGTCACGGGCATTTACACCGACCACGCCACCGTATCCGGCCTGCTGACCACGCAGGGCGGTGTTGCCGCTCCGGTGGTCGTGAACGCGGCCGGACCGTGGGCGGCCGGCGTAGCGCGGATGGCTGGGGTGGACTTGCCTGTTCAACCGCTGCGCCGGATGCTGATTCCCACCGAACCCTTCCCCGGGCTTCCGGAGCGCCTGCCGATGATGATCGATATGTCCACCGGCTGGCATTTTCGACAGGAAGGCCTCGGATTGCTGATGGCGTGGGCCCACCCGGATGAGGAGCCCGGATTCCGTACGGACTTCGATCCTGCCTATGTCGAAAAGAGCCTGACGCACGCCGCCGCGCGTGTGCCCGCGTTCGTCGATTTGCAAGTCAACCCGCGCCGCTGTTGGGCGGGGCTGTATGAAATGTCGCCGGATCATCACGCCATTCTCGGCCCGGCGCCCGGCCTCCGCGGATTCTACTTCGCCAATGGTTTTAGCGGGCACGGCGTGATGCACTCGCCCGCCACCGGCCGCATTCTGGCGGACTTGATCCTCCACGGCGAGACGCCGCTCCTGGACGCCAAAGAGCTGAATATGCAGCGGTTTTCCGAGGGCCGGGCCATCGAAGAGACGGCGATTTTATAGACCGCGGAATTCTTCGGAACAAATCGCGAGTTCCTTCGTCTATCACCGCATGAAACTGCTGCTCCTCGGCTTGCTGGCCGTGGTGATGGTGGCCGCGAGCACCGGCGATTGTTTTTGGCGATGGCGCGCCGAAGCCCGAGCCCGCTCGTTTCAAGCCCGTGAACAAGCCCGTATGGCGCGCGAGGAGGCGCGGGAGTTTCGCGACCGGGCGCGCGAAATTCGAGACCGGTATCGCGATGCCCAGCGTGAACAATTGCTGATCCAGCGTGACCAGATGCGGGAATGGCGCGAGCAACTCCGCGAGGATCGGGACCGTCTGCGGCGCGAAATTCGGGAACAGATGCGCGACCTTCGGCCGGATTGGCGCGACGCCTATTAGCCAGAATTCTCTCAGCCCATCAATCCTCGCAATGCCATAACATCAGTGCCGCGCTCGGGCCCGGCGCCGCGCCGCTGCTTTTCTCCCCGAATGCCACTACAATCGATAAGTGCGCTGTCTGAGGAAGATGTTCGAACATGACGCGCGATAGAAGCTTCGCTCCCACGGCTCAGACGGTCCGTCCGTTCGGTACGGCCGCCCGCAAGCTGGCGCTGGCCGGCCGAACTTGCAGCAATTGCGGTTCCTACGACATTCGTCCGTCTAACAGCCGCAACGCGCTCGATATCCTGCTGGCCTGCGTTTTTCTTTCGCCGTTTCGCTGCCGCCACTGTCGCGAGCGTTTTTATCGCTTCGGGCGTCCCAGCCTGTTCCGGCCCGCACCTCCTGTGGCCCCACTGCTGATGATGCCGGGGCGGCGCCAGGCGGCGAACGTGGAACCGGCTCCACCGCCGCCGATCCATCCCGAAACGCTCAGCCCGCCGCGCAATCCTCCTCACCGGATGCCGCCCGGCCGGAAGAGCGGACCGGCTCGACCGGCCTTCATTGAGCGTCTCGAGGCGGGCATGCGCTCGCCGCAGCCTCTTCCCGCCCTGCCGCCGGGCGCCATACTGATCCTCGCCGGCGATCTGTCCATTCGCAAACTGCTTCGGCGACTAGTGGAACGGCGCGGGTACCAGACCATCGAACCCGCGGAAGGCGGCGATCTCGCCTCCGAGCTGGCGCGCCGCCCGGTGGATCTGTTGGTGGTCGACGCCGCCGATGCGGGCGTCCACAGCGTCCAAGCCGTGCTGGAACTCGCGCGCGCTCACCCGGATCTCAAGGTCCTCGCGCTTGCGTCAGAGCCGCTGCCGGATAACCAAATTCCCGGGCGATTGCTCACACTGTTGAAGCCCTTTCCGTTGGATCGCTTCCTGGAGTGCGTGGACCGGCTCCTCAATCGTTAGCTTGCCGGTCATGCCTTAGGATGCTTGATTCGATGTGCGCGGCGCACGCGGCACTGCAAGCACAGATCAATGGTTACGCTCCCATCGGGATTGGCGATTCCTGGTGCGTGGATGGTATCGGCCTCCTGTTTCGGGACGACCTCCATCGAGAGCCTGGATCCCGGAGGCAATTTTTGGCCGCACCCGTCGCAGTACCGGCCGTCGTTTTTGAGCACCCTTACTAAAATAGAACTTGATCTCGCCCGCGCGCCAGGCCGCCTTCGACGTTCTCCGCAAGGTCCAGCAGGGCGGCTACGCCTCCGATCTGCTGCTGGAGCGTTCCGCGCAACTCGATTCGCGCGATGCGGGTCTGGCCTCCCAGATCGTTTTCGGCGCACTGCGCTATCAGGCGCAGCTCGATTTCCTGATCGCAC
>JASIGB010000463.1:0-3535 GCA_030045355.1 Bryobacteraceae bacterium | reverse complement strand
CGCGGTTCGGCTGCGCAGTTTACCGGTCAGAAACCCGCATGAGCTAGTCGAGATCAAGATCGTCGGCGGCAACCATGGAATGGGACTGGTGGACTCTTTGGACGACCTCACTCGGCCCATCTGGGAGGAGATCCGTCGCGCGCATCCTGCATTCTCCGGCGTCCTCGCCTGGAGTTCGGATGGCCGACTCCCGATTGGGGAAGGCAGCGATCTTCAATTCGTGAACGGCATCACGGTCAGCGGCGAATTCTTCGGCGTGCTCGGCATCGCACCGTGGCGCGGCCGGCTGATTTCTCCAGAGGATGAACACGCCTGCCCCGAATCGGTCGCCGTCCTGGGTTACGACTTTTGGAGAAGCCGGTTCGGAGGGCGCGACCCCACCGCCAACACAACGCTCGTGATTAACGGCCAAAGGCGGCGAATTATCGGCGTTACGCCTCCCTCCTTTTTCGGCTTGGAAGTGGGCGCCCGCTTCGACGTCGCGGTACCGTTCTGCCGTCCGCAACAACTGGCCCGCAATGTGTTCGACGTCTCAGTCTTTGGGCGTTTGCGGCCAGGCTGGACACCGGCCGCCGCATCCGCGGAATTAGCTGCCGCCAGTCCCGCGATCATGGCCACTACCGAGATCACCGGCTATGATGCCGGCACGGCCCGATTCTACCGTGCCTATCGGCTGGGGGCCTATTCGGCGCCCGCCGGCATTAGCAACCTGCGCAGAACTTACGACCGGTCGCTGTGGCTCTTGCTCGCTATTACGGGCCTGGTGCTGTTGATCGCCTGCTCGAACCTCGCGAACCTGATGCTGGCGCGCGCCGCCTCCAGGGAGCGCGAGATGGCGGTGCGGCTGGCGTTGGGGGCCGCGCGCACTCGTTTGCTGCGCCAGTTGCTGACCGAAAGCAGCCTCCTTGCGATGGCCGGGGCGGCGCTCGGAATCGGCGTGGCGAGCGTTCTTAGCCACGCCCTCGTACTGACGTTTTCCACCGAGGAGAATCCCGTTAGTCTGACCACCGGGACCGATTGGCGCGTGCTGTTCTTCACGATGGCGGTGGCCGTTGTGACCACGCTCGCTTGCGGACTCGCTCCTTCCCTCCGCGCTTCCGCGGTTGACCCGATCACCGCAATCAATGCCGCGGGCCGTGGAACCTCCATCGGCCGTGGAAGCTTTTCGATGCAGCGGGTATTGGTGATCGCGCAAATTTCGGTCTCGCTGGTTCTGCTGGTGGGCGCGCTGCTGTTTGTCCGCAGTTTCCGGAACCTCTTGACGTTCGACCCGGGAATGCGCGAAGAAGGCATCTCGGTCGCCTATATCGAATTCCGCAAATCTAACATTCCGCGCGAGCGAATTCTACAGTTCCAGCGCGAATTGCTGGACGAAGTCCGTTCCAGTGCCGGCGTACTCAACGCGGCCACCACCACGCACGTCCCGCTGGTGGGCGGTTCCTGGACCCACATTGTCACGATCGGCCACACGGAAGGCTCGCCGCGGTTCGCCTGGGTGAGCCCGGGATATTTCCAGACCATGGGCATTCCGGTCGTCAGCGGCCGCGATTTCCTTCCCACCGACACCGCCTCATCCCAGCACGTCGCCATCGTGAACCAAGCCTTCGTGCGATCTCTCGTAAACGGCGCCAATCCCCTTGGATTGACGATGCGCACGCATCCTGAGCCGGACTATCCGTCCACCGATTATCAAATCGTCGGCGTGATTCCCGACACAAAATACAACGATCTGCGCGGCGATACGCCTCCGATGACCTTTGCGCCGCAGTCGCAGTATCCCAACCCTGAACCCTTCACGGCAATGATGATCCACTCCGGCACACCGCCCGCTGCCGCGATCTATGCCTTGAAGCGCGCCATTGCCGGGAAACACCCCGAGATCGTCCCGGTCTTTGGCGTTTTCAAGCAAGGCGTCCGCGACCAACTGGTTCCTGAACGCCTGATGGCCACGCTCTCGGGATTCTTCGGGGCGCTCGCGGCGCTGCTGGGAATGATCGGGCTGTACGGTGTGGTGTCCTATATGGTGGGCAGCCGGCGCAGCGAGATCGGAATTCGCATCGCGCTCGGCGCAAACCGCGGCCAGGTGGTGGGCCTGGTGATGCGCGAAGCGGGTGTGCTGCTCGCGATCGGCGTGGCGATTGGCACGGCGCTCGCGCTGGCGGCGGCGCGCACGGCCGAATCGATGCTGTTCGGCTTAAGGTCGAATGATCCCCTCACGTTTGCCGTGGCTGCCGCACTGTTGGCGGCGATTGGCGCGGCCGGCAGTCTTCTGCCCGCGCGACGCGCATCGAAACTCGACCCGATGACTGCGCTACGCTGTGAATAATCGCCGATGTCCATTCGCTCCCAGGCCGAATTCGAAAAGCTGCGCGCGATCGGCCGCATCGTGCGGCAGGCGCTGGATCGCACGGCGGACGCGGTCCGTCCGGGCATCACCACCGGCGAGTTGAACGAAATCGGCGCGCGCGTCTTGCGCGAGAACGGCGCCGAATCGGCGCCGCCCAAAGTCTACGGGTTCCCGGCCGCGCTCTGCATCAGCGTCAACGACGAAGCGATTCACGGCATTCCCGGCGATCGCGCCATTCAATCCGGCGATCTGGTGAAGCTGGATCTTGTCGCCGAGAAAGACAGGTTCTACGCCGACGCCGCCGTCACGGTTCACGCGGGTGAGGCAAGTGAAACAGCCCGCTCTCTCGCGCACTGCGCCAAACGCGCCTTCGATCGCGGATTGCAATCGGCGCGCGCCGGAAATCGGGTGCACGAAATCGGCCGTGCGGTGGAACATGAAACGCGCCGCTCCGGTTTTCGAGTGCTCCGCGACCTCTGCGGCCACGGCGTCGGCCGCACCATTCACGAGCCGCCCAGCGTCCCCAATTATCACGAACCTCGCTTGCGCGGGCGGCTCACCGAAGGCCTGGTGATCACCATCGAACCGATCATCTGCAACGGCAACGGGCGCTGTGTTCTCTCGGCCGACGGATGGACGATTCGCACCGCGGACAGGACGCTTGCGGCGCATTACGAGCACACGCTGGTGGTGACGAAGAAAGAACCGATTCTACTAACCGCGGCCTAATCGAAAGGCAGGTCTCTTTGCGCGCGTGCGGCACTGAGGGCGAGCGATTTCATCATGTAGGGGTACGGATTCACCGGCACCCCGCCCAGCCGCACTTCATAATGAAGATGCGGTGAAGTCACCCGGCCGCTCGCGCCCGAACGCGCGATCACATCGCCGCGCCGGACTTCCTGGCCAGGCACCACGTCGTAGCTAGAAAGATGTCCGTAGTAGGTCTGAACGCCGTTGCCGTGATCGATGATGATCAGCCGTCCATACCCGCTTTCCCAGTCGGCGTGCACCACGATTCCGTCTCCGGCCGCACGAACCGGCGTTCCCATAGGGGCTTCCAAATCGACGCCCGTGTGAATCGCGCCTTCACCCGAGAACGGGTCCGTCCTGCCGCCGAAGGGGCTCATCAACCGGCCCTCCACCGGCCATAAGCTGGGCCGCGAATGGATCTGATATTGGCGCGGGTAC
>JASIGB010000462.1:0-7824 GCA_030045355.1 Bryobacteraceae bacterium | reverse complement strand
CGTCAGCCGTTGTGTCAACGATCTGCCTGTCTTTCGTGATGACCTGTGGACGAACCGCCGGCAACGGAGGCAGCGACACTTTTCCCCGCCGGACTGGAGCCGCCATGGTCGGCCCCCTGCGCTGTGCAAACGTTCGTTCCGTTCACGGAGAAAAGCGCTCGCCCGCCGGGCCATCGCATTCTGGGTGTAGTGGAGGGGCATGGCGGACCTCGGCTTCCAACCGCCTAATGTCCGGAGGACGGCTAGCGTTTCCTCCTCACGATGGTGGGTGAGCAACTCTTCGGCAAGAGCCTCGGCCCACGTGTGGCGGAAGCTGTGCCACGAGAGGTCGTCAATCTGAGTGCTCCTGGCGATCACGCCGACGACCTCGTTTGCCGCAGTAATCGACAGCGGCTGTGCTGCGGTTGTGACAAACAAATACGGGCCCCCACCAGCTGCGCGTCCGCTTGGCGCACGGTTCGTGAGATATGCGCGGAGACCGGCCCGCACCTCTCCCGACAGGTCGAGTACTCTTTCAACAGTCTTGACGCCGGGGCGGTGGCGGCGAGCATCCGCGATGTCGTGCGCACGCCGCCGGATCTTCAGTCCCGGCGAATCCGGCCGGGGCAGGTCATCCAGCCGAAGCTTGAGCAACTCTCCGCGCCGAAGGCCACACTGGATCGCCATCGCGTACATGAGCCAGTTGCGAAGCCGTGTCTCAATCCTGAACGGATTAGCGGCAGCAAACTGTAGCGGCACAATCAGTCCGCCATCGCCTTTACGGCGAGGACCGATCAGTCCGTCAACTCGTGTCACTTCCTCTTCAGTCAGGGGCCGGATCCGCCGGGAACCACCGCTCTGTCGGGTGATCGGATGAAACGCTTCGTCAAGGCAAGCTCGCCGATAGCGGATCTCATCGAATGAGACCATCTGCGGGCGGCGGCCCTGACTCGTCAGATCGACGGCCCACTTCAGGAAATCACGAATGACGGCGGCATGCCGGGCCACCGTATTACTGCCTGAGATCGTCGCCCGATTGATGTCGACGACGTCGCCGCCTACCCTCAGAAACGCGAGCAAGTCCTCGATCTGCATCCCGGTGATGGACTGTCCGTCCTCGAGCAAGTCGTCTAAATCTGCTTCCAGCGCAACGCTCGCCCATGAATACAACAGTCCAAGCGAGCGCAAATCGTTGGCAAGCGTCGACGGCATTGACCGCCAGCGCCGCCGCCGAACCATCCACCGCGTCGCTACTCGCACGGGAATCCAAATGTCGGCATCCACCAGCGTGGGCAGGACCTCACCGGTCTCCAGGGCCAGTGGGAGCACCCGAAACCGGCGTTGTGATCCTCCGTTCTCGTTCGGTCCTTGCCACGACAGCCTCACACGGTGCTCTGATCGAACAAGACGACGCAGAAATGTTTTGGTTAGCCTACGCGCCGGATGGGCGGCGGCGCGTTTCGGTGAGGCGCCTTCCACTCCGCCCTAAGCGCGCCGCCCTACGGGCGTCGCAGGGCTCCGTTCCAGGCGCCCCACCGAAACGCAAGAAATGAGCTTGAACTGGGAGAGAATATTAATCTCTCCTCCCACGTCCCACGAGAGGAGAGTCGCTACGGATAAATGGACACGAAAACGAAGGCCGTACCCTAAAATGGCACGTCGTCATCCGAGATGCCCTGGTCGAAGTCAATTGGCTCTTGGGCAGCTGGTTTGCTCGATAGTCGTAGCTCCAGTTCGCCTTGATTCTCAAGCAGCCAATCCTCGCCCGCCAAAGTGAGCCGATAAGACGCGAAGATTTCGCCGTTGTAGTCTCGGTCCTCAAGGTGTTCTACTAGTTCGAGGCGACGTAGACGAATCAGGCCAAGTTGGGTGGCGGTTCGCGTATATCCCGCCTTTTCCATATCGGCCTTAATCACATAACCCGAAACACCAGCCCCCGCCCCCTCGGCGTTCGCCAAAACAAATGCTAGGGCTGCGATCTCATTTGGTTGAAGGCCCCGCGTGCTTTTGATAGGAGAGGCGGATGCAATTTCCTGGGTTGTAATCTGCTTCTTTAGAAGTGCGTCGATTCGTCTGATGATATCGTTCTTCAGTTTTTCGAAATCGCTGGCTGAATCCGAGGAGTACTGGATGATGCTGCGGTGTTGGATGTCGAAAGGAAAACGCTCGGATTTTTGCGTTGAGCATATCAGCACGACATCTTTGCCACTTGCGATGGCATAGCCCAGTTCATACATCACGTTTGGATTCTGTGTGCTAATGTCGGCTAGGCAAATTGTCGCAGCCCTAATTTGTTCGTGAAGTGTATCCATGGGAATCAGGACGCCATCGTCGCGATCCACTCGGTACGACTCAAGCCCAGCCGCAAGGATCGCCGGCGCAATCGTATCGTCGTATCGCTTATCGAAGGGCCCCTTATCAAACGGCTGGAAGACGCAACATCGCCCATTGACAGCTAAGGCTCGGCGGATTGCCATAAGTTGAACGTGACCTCCGGGGCAACAACGACGTCAAGGATTGCCATTTTGTTTGGGCTTTTTCAATTAAGTCTAGCGCTTTGAAGTCCGGCTTGGTCGACGTTCGACGAGCAGAGGTTCCCGTCCGGGTTGATTCGCAGTAGGGGTGCGCGGGCGAGCGGTAATATGGGCCTAGCCCGCCGTGCCCGAACTCCCCGATATCGTCGTTTATATTGAGGCGCTCAAAAACCGCATTCTCGGGCAAACGCTGGAACACGTTCGCGTCGTGAGCCCGTTCCTGCTGCGAACAGTGGACCCGCCGCTGGCGAGCGCCGAGGGTAAACGCGTGGTTGCGCTGCGGCGCGTGGGCAAGCGCATCGCGATCGGCCTCGAAGACGACCTTTGGCTGGTGCTGCATCTGATGATCGCGGGGCGGCTGCATTGGCGCAAGCCCGGCGCCAAGGTAGCGCGGCCGCGCGGTCTGGCGGCGTTCGATTTTTCGAGCGGAACGCTGGTGTGGACGGAGGCGGGATCGAAAAAGCGTGCCTCGCTGCACGTGGTGCGGGGCGAAGCGGGACTGGCGGCGCTAGATCCTGGAGGCCTCGAAGTCCTGGAAGCGGATCTCGATGCGTTCGCCAGGGTCCTTACATCGTCCAATCACACGCTCAAGCGCGCGCTCACCGATCCGCGGCTATTCAGCGGCATCGGCAACGCGTATTCGGATGAGATTCTGTTCGAGGCGCGGCTCTCCCCGCTGGCGTTAACGCAGAAGCTCACCCCGGCGGACATCCGGAGTTTATATGACGCCACTCGCGCGACGCTCCTCGGCTGGGTAGAGGAACTGCGCGCGGAAGCGGGCGGCGAATTTCCCGAGAAAGTAACGGCCTTTCGCGAGAACATGGCAGTGCACGGCCGCTACAAGCAGCCCTGCATTCGCTGCGGAACTAATATCCAGCGCATCCGCTACGCCGACAACGAGACGAATTACTGCCCAAGCTGCCAGACGGGCGGCAAGCTGCTGGCCGACCGCGCGCTGTCGCGCCTGTTGCGTGAGGACTGGCCGCGGACGCTCGAAGAGCTGGAGCTGTTGACCGGCAAGGCCGGGCGCTGAGGTCGCTTGGACTTACCAACGCCCGAGCCGATGTTTCTCTGCTACGCCGAGACCGCGACGTACAACGTGTACCCTCCGAGGAGGAATTCCTCGATTCTCTCGGAGATACGAAGCACGTAAACCTGGCCGGGTTGAGCCTCGTAGGGGACCGTCGCGATGATCTCCACCGTTTGAACCTCTAGCGGGAGAAAGGTGAAGGAACGGCTCACTTGAGGCGGCCCCAGGCAGGAGAACGCATTGCCCCGACCAGGCAGGCGAAGAAGTTCCTCAATACGCTGCCACAAACGCGCCGCGCCTCCCGGGGGGTGGAACTTGCGGTCGGGCCCCTTGAAGAAGCTTAGCTCCACCGGAAGCGGGCCCGGCGGATCGAGAGCCGGGGTCCGCCAAAGGCCGCGTCCGGTGAACCGCTTTTCCAGATTGCGCGGGATAAGGCCAGGCCTTACCTCCACGGTCACCTCCGCTTCTCTGTCCAGTGGATTGTGGGCCTGAAGGGGAAAACGGATCATCCCGCCCGGCGGCGCGACGGTGAGCTGTTCGTTCCTTTGGCCGACATGGCGGTCGTACACCGGCTGCATGGGGTCCGTTACCGGGTCATACGGGAGATAGGCCTCCGCCAGCAGACACTCGTGTCCGCCGTTTTCCTCAATAGGAACCCAGTTGACCGGAGCTTGGACTAACGTCGCACCTCCCGACGGAACCGTGATGCCGGTTGCCACGTTGGCCCCGGGGGTTCCGCCGTCGATCGGGTTGGCGCTGGCTGCCGTAATAGCGATCGAGGGATTAGCCCACCAGAAGCTGACCGAAACGCCGATGCCAGCTTCGTTACCGACCCCGTCGGTGACCACGGCGAACACTTCGCTTGGTTCGCCGACGACGGGATTGTTGATGCTTCCGTCTGATACCTGCTTGGTATAGATGGAGGTTGTTTCCCAGAACTGGATTGCTGGAGGAAGTGGCCGAGCGCCCATATCCCCGAAGTAAGACGGGATTACGAGATAGGGCGTGTAGGGTTGGCCCTTGCCGTTGACATTTCCGTTGTTGTCGCGTCCGTTGCTCATGGTTTCGTCCTTCTTTCCTCGATTAAATGTCCAGCTCCGGTACGGCATCCACGTTGCCGCTGTTGGGGAAGGTCCCCTCTTTCGGATTCCAATTGATCCATCCGTAGCCCCGGTCGGCGTCCAGGTTGTAGTTAGGGAGATTGTCGGGTCCTTGCGCAATCAGTTGGTTTGCGTTTGAAACCGCATCGAAGAAATACGTGTTGGCACTGGGATTCGGATACGGTCCCGGTGTGAATATGCCCGGATTCGCCGCGGGAAGCGGCGTTTGTGGGGGCGAACCATCCAGCACCATGTCCACATACCCAAGCGGCTGCGGCAGGTTCATGGTTGCGGGAGTCTCTTCTACTATTGGCGGGAATTGGTTGAAATCCGCGTCCGCGCCGTTGGGGTTGCTGGCGTCCATCTGCAACGGATAGATCTTGAAGAGAGCGACTCTCGCGTTGTAGCTGGCGCCTGGGTTGGATTTGGTGAGCGGCGTGACATCGATGCTGAGAGTACCACCCTTGCTGGTGACGCCCAGGTTGTTGGCATTGGCGGGTATCCAGATCAGGCTGCCCGGCGTCGGACCGGGAACCGACCTTCCCAGCTGCGAGGGGATCGGATAACTGAGCCCTGCTAACGCGAGCGCCGCATCCAGATCGGTCTCCGCCGTCAGCAGCAACTGGCGCAGAGCCCACACATCGCTGGCGAGCTGTCCAAAATCGATGCCGCCGCCGGAGGCGAATTCCGCGATGGCGCCGGCCACCAAAGCGGCTCCCGCTCCGTATTGCTGGAAAGCCAATGCAATTGCGCCCAGGATGGCCAGGATCACGCCGCATACCGTGGCGCCGGTGGAGGGTCCCGACGACGTCGGCGGGGGAATCGAAACCGAACCACCGCTACTCACCGTGGTCACCCAGGATGGAGTGCCGCCGGGGGGTTGCGGCCCCAAGGTGAAGGGGGTCATGGGTCCGAAGCCCGACGTCATGAACCAGACCACGGCCAACAGTCCCACAACCGACTCCGTCGTTGCCTTGTCAATGCTCCCGGTAGCGAATGCCGCCGGACGGTGGAGCGGCCAGGTCTGCGTGATGGTTTGACTGAGCAGTTTGACGATATCGGGAGCCTTGGTTTCGACGGTTAAAGCATCTCCGCCCACCGAGCCTTTTCCGACATGGTCGATCACGGCCGGCAGGGTATTGGGGATAGCAGGGGTGCCCAGACCAGCCACGTCGAGGAGATTCCAGAGGTTCGACTGGCGAATATCGGGGAAGCTGGGATCGGAATAAGCCACGGAGGGAGCGTTGGTGGTGGGGTCCACCGAAACCCCGTTGTAGCGGCCATAGAGCCAGCCATCCACGAAATTGGCCACAAAACGGTTACGCCACCAATGCGTCCGGTAGGGTCCGCCGGCGATGTTGTTGATGAATGGCTCTCCGGTTACCGAAGATGCCACATGGCAGAGATAGCCGGTCACATAGTCGTTCTGATTCGCGGTGGAGGCATTCTTGACCAGATTCTGAGTGAACGTCCGGGTCTTGTGCCACCTCAGAAATTCGTACGGGCGATCCCCGGTGTCTACCCACGGTGTAGCCGGTGCACTGGTCTGAATAGGAGGGGGAACATTGACGAATTGTGGCGCGATCGCAAGATACGCCGCGCTGGCCTTGGCCAGTTTTTGCAGTTGGGTGGCGTCGTTGGTCATCACGGTTGCCAGATCCCCGCTAAAGGCGCTCAACAGAGCCGTAAGCCCGGAGCTGTCGCTGCTGGTGGCGATGGTTTGCAGTTTGTTCAACACGTCGGCCTCGCGCTGGAGCACGCCCCAGAACGGAACAACGAGCGCGCTGAACAGGAGCGAGTAAGCTGCCATCAACGGCTTGGCGGTGAGTTCGCTCGCGTCGGCTCCGGTTAACGGGAATTGGCTCGCCACCGACGCTCCGCCCTGCACGTTCGTAAATATGGTTTGCAGCGTGGCGCTCAGCCCGGCATTGATCGGAAAGTATTGGTAGAGGTCTGGGCCAATGGCCCCCAGCCCCGCGAAAGTAGAGAAGCCCTGAAAGGGCGGTGCAGGAGGAGGATTCTTTACCTGCGAGAGAACTTCTAATTGAAACGCGACGTTTGGCATCAAAAGCTCCTTAATCCGACGGTCGGCGCCCGAAAAACACACGCCGGGACCGGTCTTTTGCGAGTCTCACCTAGCATAGCGTGGGCGGATTGAGAAGTCCGCCAGGAATCTTCCGCATTAAGCACCGCAGCCTTGCGCGGCTGCACAAACCGCGGACGCCTTCTGGCCCACGCGGTCCTGGTAGGGTACCGTAGTGGTAGAAGTGGCTTATTACGAAAAAGAACTGGCGCAGATTGTCGCCGAATTGAACCGCGCGGCCGCGCCGGTCCCGCGCGAGGGGAGCGAGCCTGTGCCCGCGGCTGCAGTCTCGGGAAACCTCGACTGGCTCGACCAGCTCTTGACGGATGCCGTCCGCCAAACCGCGTCCGATCTTTTGCTAATCGCGGGCGCGCCCGTCACGCTGCGCATCGGCGGGGAGCTTTCGAAACCCGCTGGGGCGCCGCTCGAAGCCGAGGATACCCGCAGCCTGCTGCTGCCGCTGCTCACGCCGGCACAGACCCAGGAACTGCAGCGCGCGCGATCGGTGGACCTGTGTTTCCATCGTGAGGGCATCGGGCGATTCCGCGCCAACATCCACTATCAGCAGGGAACAGTGGCCGGAAGCCTGCGGCTGCTGCCGGAGCGCGTTCCGACGCTGGAATCGCTGAACCTGCCGCCCATGCTGCGGAAGCTGGCCGAGGCGCGCCAGGGATTGATTTTGGTGACTGGGCCGACGGGCTGCGGAAAAAGCTCCACGCTCGCGGCGCTGGTGGATTTAGTCAACACGCACCGCCGGGATCATGTGGTAACCATCGAGGATCCGGTCGAATTTCTGCACAGCAACCGGCAGTCAATCATCGAGCAGATCGAAGTAGGCCGCGACGCGCCGGATTTCGCGAGTTCGCTGCGCAGCATCCTGCGGCAGAACCCGGACGTCATTCTGGTGGGCGAGATGCGCGATCCGGAAACGATCGCGACCGTTCTGACGGCGGCGGAAACCGGGCACCTGGTGCTCTCGACGCTGCACACCAACGACACGTCGCAAGCGGTTTCGCGAATTCTGGATTCATTCCCCGCGGCCAACCAGTCGCAAATCCGCCAGCAGTTTTCCCTGGCGCTGCTAGCCGTGGTGGCGCA
>JASIGB010000461.1:0-4134 GCA_030045355.1 Bryobacteraceae bacterium | reverse complement strand
GCATCGCCTTGCCTTCCATCACGGGAAGACCCGCGTGTGGCCCGATATTTCCGAGGCCGAGAACTCGAGATCCATCCGAGACGACGGCGATCAGATTGGCCTTATTAGTCAGTTCGTAGACTCTGGAGGGATCCGCTTGAATGGCTCGGCATGGCGCAGCGACGCCGGGAGTGTACCAACATGCAAAGTCGCGCGCGCCGGAGATCGGACACTTGGGGACGACCTGCATCTTGCCCTGATAGAAAGCATGAAGGCGCAGCGAATCTTGGTCCGGCATACCCGCACGCTCGGCAACCCCGTCTTGCGTCATTACAGATGTCTTGGCTTCTACCTGAAGAGTCTGCTCTGGCACGCCCTTCTAATTGCACGTCCACTACCACGGGAAGGCGACTTTGGTGACTTTGGTCTTGAGTATCTAGCCCCAATCAGTGCGCGGTTTCCCTCAAGGCCCTACTCACTCACTTTGTCGTGACTCATGTTTTTCTCGGAAAGGTAACCTCAGCTTGCGGGCGATTTCGGGCCAGAATTCGCGCAGTATGTCCAAGCCCATGTCTGTCATGACCGCGAAACCCGTCCATTTAGCGGTGGCGCCTATGCCGCGTTCGTTACCTGGATTAAGCCTGTTGCTTACCACGACAGCGGAGGTGGCCCCCATCCATTCGGAAAAGTTGAACATGTGCTTGCCGTTGTCGTTGTAGGCCACAAAAGTGTGCTCGACGGCATGGAGCAGACGCTTTTCGCCGCTGCCCTGGGCGAGGCGGTAATAACGCGGATCCTCGGAGAAGATCGTCGGGTAGACGAAGTCCGTGAAGAATCGAAACGATGTCTGACCGGCGAAGGCCGCGCCAAATCGTTTCCCGTAGCCTTCAGCACCCTGTCCAAAGGTCGGATCCCGGTTTTGGGCTTGGTTGACTCCCGCATAGAAGCCCGCTGTAAGAAACGCTAAGGGATCGAACGCATCGTGGACGAACAGAACGAATTTGTCCTTGGGCTCGAGAGAACATAGCAGCGTACCGGGTTTATAGTGCGGTTCTGATGCCGACTTGCGTTCGAGGGTACGGCCAAACATGCCTACGACCTTCTGGAACGGGCCCTGATATTCGTCCCAACTGATGAGTGGCGGAGGTTCCAAGCAAGCCGACGCAGCGTTCTTCCTGGTCTGCTCCGGAATTCCTGACGGCACCAGAGAGGACTGCTGTCCCTTCGCTAATGCGCTCCACATCAACGCAATAACCGGCGCTAGCGTTACTGAACGGCGGATCCGAGTTCCGTGTCGCACATGTTGGCCTGATTTGATTGCCGCAGTTGAATTTCCAAATCTTGGTCATCGCAACCGAACGCATCTGGAGCGTACCGGAAACTCGCCGAGGAAGTAGCGTCCGGTAGGTCGCGTGCTAACTCTTCTATGAGAGTAGGAGGAACTATGTTAGTCGAACTGACAATCAACCCGCTCGGTCGAGGCACTCATCTGAGCAAGGACCTGGCTGAGATTCTCAAAATTGTCGATGCCAGCGGCTTGCCGTACTCGCTGACTCCCTTCGGAACCTGCATCGAAGGCGATTGGGAGCAAGTGATGGAGCTCGTGAAGCAATGCCATGCCAAAGCCAAGTCCGCTTCCCACCATGTGATGACTTCGATTCAGATTGAAGACGAGGACCGTGCAGCCAACAAGTTGGAGGAAAACGTTGCAGCCGTCGAGCGCCTGGCTGGTCACAAACTCAGCCGTTTGGCCCATACAGTTGTGGAAGCCGAGGCCTAGGCACGTCGAAGCTGTTCATATGCAACCAGAACTCCCATATCGGAATCGCTCGGAAGCGGGTAAGCTTTTAGCGGAGGATCTCGCCCACTACAAATCGAAACCTGACGTCGTGGTGTTAGGGCTCACGCGTGGCGGTGTTCCCGTTGCGGCCGAAATTGCGAGCGCTCTTCAGACTCCGCTTGATGTGGTGGTGGTCCGCAAGGTCGGCGTTCCGTTCCAGCCCGAGCTGGCAATGGGTGCAATCGCCGGAGACGATACGGAAGTGGTGGACCAACAACTCATCCATGCTCTCGATCTGACCAACAGGGATGTCGAGGCGGTTATCACTCGCGAGCGGGCAGAGTTGGAGCGCCGCGAGCGCCTTTATCGTGGGGGACGGCCACCGCTGGATTTGAAAGCGCGTACGGCCATTCTGGTGGACGACGGACTGGCGACGGGCTCCACTATGCTCGCTGCCGTTGCCTTCGTCAGAAAGCGGCTACCCAAGCGCATCGTGATGGCAGTGCCGGTGGCATCGGTCCATGCCCGCGAAAAATTGCGCGAGGAAGTCGACGAATGCGTTTGTCTGGCTACACCAGATCCGTTCTTTTCCGTCGGCGATTGGTATTGGAATTTTCTTCCTACAGAGGATGCTGAGGTCCTCAAGCTCCTCGAGGAGAACGCCAAAAGAACCGCCGTCTCCGCGCCGGCATGATGCTGAGTTGGGGCTAGCGTGTAGTCGGATGCTCGACCGCCAGGTTGTTGTCAACATGACACACGCCTGGCGTCGTCCACGCCGCTCTTTCGACCTCGGCACGTTCGGACAGGGAAGCTACCGTTCCCCGCAGGACCACGTGATCGCCGCGAGTCTCAATCTTGATATGGTCCAATTGCTTGCCAAAACGACGCGAGATCGCTTCGATATGCGCCTTGACCGCCTGATGGACGCTTGTGGGTTTTACGGCAATCTTGTCCGTGACTCCCGTGACGCCTCTTAGGTGACAGACAGCATCGTGAGCTGCGGTCTTTTGATAGTGCCAATCCACATCGCCTTCCAATGTGATCCAGCCGCTCCCCACCTCAACTTTGATTCGGTCTCGCGGGATCAGGGAGTTCCAGATCAGTGCATCCATAGCAGCCCGCGCTATGTCCTCATCCGTCAAGTGGCTCGAACCGGGAAGCTGGATATCGACCTCACTAACGACTGCCCTGACACCCCAAATCCGGCCGGCGCACTGCTCGGCTGCCAGCTTCTCCGCATAACTGGCGACATGTCCTGAAAGTGTGATGATACCGTCTTCCACCGCCACGCCAATCGCCGTGGCGTCGACGCTTGGTTCCAGAGCCAATTCATCCTCAACGTCTCGCCGGAGCTGTGTCTCAGATTTCATTCGCGGTCCATTTACGCTGCCCTTGCAGCGAACCCAATGACTCTTGGCTGAGTCAATGTAGCAAAGTCCCTATAGGACATACGAATGAGTTCGTTGTGGGTGCCTGCATTAAACGCGATTTCGTGGTCTTTCGTGAGGCCTTCTTCGACAAAAACAGGCATGCCGTAGAGATTGCCGAATGGAGGCATGGCGCCGGCTTCGCAGCCTGGAAACAGATCCCGGAACTCTTGTTCTGGGACCAGACCAACAGCTTTTGCTCTCGCGGACGCTTTTAACAGCGCAAGATCCACGTGTCGGGATGAAGGAAGGACCGCCATCGCGATCTGGCCATCAATCTTGACGATTACAGTTTTTGCGAGCTCCTGCCCATGAACGTGGGCGAGCGAAGCTATTTCTGGAGCTGTGTAAGCCGTGGGATGCGTCAGAACGCTGTAGTTGACTTTATTGGCGTCGAGGAACTCCTTTAGTCTTGTTGCGGGCATGTCGATCTCCTCTCGCTTCTTATGAGCATGCTCGTTGCCATCCAGCCGCACCGCTTGCGATCGGATTTTGCAGCTGCCTCGCAACACGAACGACTGGGAGCGGTTGGTGATCGGCGGCGCCTCACTCGCCAAGAATCGTCAGGCGTCGATCTTGTGTCTCATGCGATCGCTTTGACGCCCCCGGTTAGTGAGCATCGCGATCTGCCTGATCTCCTTTACGGTCGTGGTATCCTCTGGTGACTTATCGTCACGAACACCACCCACTACCCGCGGAAATCTCAGTGCGAGGCCGGATCCATTCTCGTCGAGTCCGCATGTGTGCACGGGCGAGCGGGTCACTTGATCCGCTAAAATGCTGACGACATACTTCGGTTCGGTCCACACATCGGGCGTAATTCTCGCGACGACCCGACGGGGTTTGGCCGGAACTTTAATCTCATCGAGCCGCGTTCGCAGCTTGGACCACTCCTCCTCGCTAAAACCACTTCCCACTTTAGCGACAGTTGGAAACGTGTCCGTGTTC
>JASIGB010000460.1:0-3879 GCA_030045355.1 Bryobacteraceae bacterium | reverse complement strand
TGTCCGACGGCTATACAGGTACACGGCCAGGAAACCGGCGGCGATGAAAGCGAGCGGCAAACGAAGCGCCACGAAAGGAATCGGCAGCATGCTGACCAGAACCGCGACTGCCGCTGCAATGAATCCCATGCGCACGGCCAAGCGATTGTGAAAACCGATGTCGGCAGGGGCTTCCAGGCGCGGGATGGGCGCCGGTGGCGGGGCTTCTACAGGCGGGGGCGCGTCTGGGGAGGTTTCGGAAGTCTCCAGGCCGGGATAATCGTACTGGGGCTTTCCACACTTGTGGCAAAACCGCGCGTCCGGCGGCAACTGCGCTCCGCAAGTGCAGCGCTCAGGCACGACTTCAGTTTGACACACGCTATTCGTCCCTGTGTAACCGCTCCTAACTGCCTTCGCGAGGGCCTCAGTGCGTACGTTCGCGGCCGTTTGAGGTGCGCTCGCGGATGATTTTCAGAATGGCGGCTTCCGCTTCATCGATCGTGAGGCCGGTGGTGTCCAAGTAGACGGCATCCGGCGCCTGCACCAAAGGCGATTCCGCGCGGCCCCGGTCGCGCTGGTCGCGCTCCCGAATCTGCTGCTTGACGACATTCGCCGGGAGCGCGGACTCATTGGCGCGCCGCGTTGCGCGCTCCTCGGGGTGCGCATCCAGAAAAATCTTGACCGTAGCATCGGGAAAAACCACTGTGCCGATGTCGCGGCCTTCCATCACCACCGACGTCCGAGCTCCAATCTCGCGCTGTTTTTCCACCAGCGCTCGCCGCACGGCCGGTATTAGCGAAACTTCCGATGCCGCCTGGCTGACCTCCGGAGTCCGGATGGCCGCCGTAACGTCTTCGTTGTTTAACAGGACAACGCTGTCGCCTGGACCAAACTCAATGTGCGCGGCGTTGGCCAGTTGCTCCAAGCGGTGCATGTCCGACGGCGGCACATTCGTGCGCAGCGCCCACAGCGCCACCGCGCGATACATCGCGCCGGTGTCGACGTACAGAAATCCGAGCTTCTCCGCGATGCGGCGCGCCAGCGTGCTTTTACCCGCTCCGGCCGGACCATCGATCGCAATCGTGATTCGTTTGGTCAAATTATCATAAAAGCACATGCAAGAGGATATTTTCCGTGCGCTCGAAGCGGGCGCGACGGTGATCACGGCCGGCCGCCGCCTAGCGCGATTCCTGGCTCGCGATTATCATGCGCTGCAAATCGCGCGCGGGCGTAACGTTTGGAGCCGCCCCGACATCCTGCCGTTCGGCGCATATCTTGAACGAACCTGGAACGAATGGCTCGCGTGCTACGGCGACGAAAATACTCCACGCTTGCTGGATGATCTTCAAGAGCAGGCGCTCTGGGAGCGCGTGATTCGAGCGGCGCCCGAAGGCGAGACATTGCTGCAGATCGCTCAGGCGGCGCGGCAAGCGAGCGAGACCTGGCAGCTCGTCATCGAATATCGCCTGCCCGTGGATGGAAGCTATGCGGCCGCCGAGGATTGGTCGGCGTTTGCCGCCTGGTCGCGGGAGTTTCGCGGGCTGTGCCGAAGACAAGGCTGGCTCGAGCGCGCCAGGCTCGCGGATTTCCTGCAGGAAAAGATCCGTGGGGGCGATGTGAACCTGCCCAACGCGGTGTTTGCCGCCGGGTTCGCCTCCGGTATCGATGACATGACGCCGCAGCAGGCTGAGTTTTTCGATGCGCTGGGCGAATGGCAGCCGATCGCGACATCGAGTGATTCTCCCACTCCCGAACGGCGCAAGCTGCGCGATTCCACGCGCAGGAAACTGCGCGATTCCAATGACGAGATCCGCAGTGCGGCGACCTGGGCACGCAACCTGCTCGAAGAGGATCCCGCAACACAAATCGGTATTGTTGTCGTTCCCGATCTCACGCGCTCCCGCGCCACCATCGAGCGAATTCTGAGGGAGGTTCTCGCGCCCGGAACCCGCCGCGCTGATCGCGGGGGCGCGTTTCATCTTTCCGTGGGACCGCGTCTGGAGGAGCATCCGCTGGTCCATGCGGCGCTTCAACTACTCGAATTCGCCCGCGGCAAACTGCCGCTGCCGCGCGTGGGAATGCTGCTGCGGTCGCCCTTTCTCGGCGGAGCCGAAACCGAATGGAGCAAGCGCGCGCAACTCGATGCCAAGCTGCGAAAGAACGGCGTATGGGACGTAAGCCTCACCCGCTTGTTCGAAGAAGCCGGAAGCTGTCCGCAACTCCAGCGCCTGTTGCGGCGCGCCGAAAAGCAGCTTCGCGAAATTCCGCAAGCACAGCCGCCCAGCCACTGGCGCCCGGATTTCGAAGATTTGCTCGGAGCCTTCGGATGGCCGGGCGAGCGCGCGCTCGCAAGCGATGAATTTCAGGCGATGGCCCGCTGGCGCGAGCTGCTATCCAGCTTCGCGTCGGTGGAGGCCGTTGCGCCCGCGATGAGTCTCGCGCAGACGATCGACTGGCTGCGCCGGCAGTGCGCGGAAACCCGTTTTCAAGTGGAGGACGAAGGCGCACCCGTACAGGTGATGGGGATGCTGGAGGCCTCCGGCCTGCACTTCGATCATCTTTGGATCATGGGGCTGCACGATGACGCACTGCCCGCCCCCGCGAATCCCAATCCATTTCTTCCGGTCTCCTTGCAGCGCCAACACCGTCTTCCGCGCTCCTCGGCCGAGCGTGAGCTCGAGTTCGCGGGCAAACTGCTGGATCAACTTCTCCGAAGCGCGCCGGATGTGGTGTTGAGTTATCCGGCCACGGACGGCGATCGAGCGCTGCTGCCGAGCCCTTTGATTACGGGCGACTGGCTAGAACCGGGCGAAGTGCAAAGCGACCCTTGGACCGCGTGCATGCGCGAGTCCGCGAGCTTCGAAGAGATATCGGATGATACGGCCCCGGCGTTCGCGCCAAGCGATTCCGCGGGCGGCGCATCGCTCTTCAAAGATATTGCGGCCTGCCCGTTCCGATCCTTTGCGAAACATCGGCTGGGCGCGCGGCCGCTCGACGAAACCGACATTGGATTGAGTTATCGCGATCGCGGAACCACGGTCCATCGGGCTCTCGAATTCATCTGGCGCGACCTCGGATCGCAAGCGCGGCTGTTGGAGCGTAGCGAGGCCGAATTGCGGACGCTGATCGCCCGGGCGGCCGGCGCCGCCGTCGAAAAACTCGGTCCCGGCATTGGGCGCGATCTCGAAAAACGGCGCTTGCAGAAATTGTTGTGGGAGTGGCTGGATCTCGAAAAGGCCCGCGCGCCGTTTTCAATCGCGCAGTTGGAAGACGAACGCGCCGTGGAGATCGGCGGGTTGCGCGTGAAAACGAAAGCCGATCGCGTGGATACGCTTTCCGACGCGAGCGAAATCATCCTCGATTACAAAACCGGCCAGGTGGACCTAGGCGCCTGGGATGGCGGCCGTCCCGATGAACCCCAGCTCCCTCTCTACTCGGTGACGAATGAGCGGGCGGTGAGCGGTGCGGCTTTCGCTGCCATCCGCACGGGCGAGCTAATGTTCCGCGGGCTCGGTGCAGCTCTGCCGGAGGTGGCCAAAATGAAGATGCATCCGCCGCTTCCCTTTGACGTCCAGATCACCGAATGGCGGCGGGTCCTGGAGCGTTTAGCGCAAACTTATCGAGCGGGCGAGGCGCGAGTGGATCCGAAACCCGGTGCTTGCGACCATTGCGGTCTGCGCGGTCTGTGCCGGATTCGGGAGATCGAGCATGATCGCCGATAGCGCGGCGCGCCACACGGCGCTCGACGTTGCACGGTCTTTTATCGTGCAGGCGCCGGCCGGATCGGGCAAAACCGAGCTGTTGATCCAGCGCTACTTGAAGTTGCTTGAGACCGTGGATGCGCCCGATGCCGTGGTCGCGATCACGTTTACTCGGAAGGCCGCGGACGAAATGCGCTTA
>JASIGB010000042.1:0-4046 GCA_030045355.1 Bryobacteraceae bacterium | reverse complement strand
TGCGCTGGTAGTGGCGATCGCGGCCGCGGCCTGTCTGTTGATTTCACGCGATCGTATCTTCTTCTACGTCGGGGACGGTTTGGCCGTACTCGCAGCCTTGTTGCTGACGCCCAGCCTCGCGCTGTGGCTGGCGCGCGCGCTTCGTCCCTTGCTTCGATGGTTGCGGCCTGTGGAAGGCACGCTTGCGGCCGACAGCTTATTGCAAGCGCCGCGGCGCACTTCGGGAGCCGTGGCGGCGCTGATGTTGTCGCTCGCGCTGGTGGTCTCGCTCGGCGGAATGACCCGCGCCAGTTACGATTCCATTAACCGTTGGCTCACGGTGGCGCTCAATCCCGACCTCTACGTTTCGCCGTCACAAAGCCTCACCCAACGCGATTTTCGCTTTCCCGAATCCATGGCCGCGCAGTTGCGCGCGATCCCCGGAGTGGGCGCATTGCAAATGGTGCGCGACGCCCGCGTCGACGTGCTCGGGAAACCAACCATGCTGGTAGCCGCCGATGTCGCGGACCTGAGAAAACACGCCACGCTCCCTCCCATCGCCGGCGACACCGAGGACATGTTCGCTCGGACTCAGGCAGGCCAAGCGGTTCTCGCTTCGGAAAACCTGGCGCTGCTGCGCGGCCTCAAGCTGGGTGACATGGTCGAAGTTCCCACCCCGCGTGGCGTGCTGCGCCTCCCGATCGCCGGCATCGTGACCGATTATTCCGACGAGCAAGGCAGCCTGCTGATGGACCGGTCGCTGTACAAGCGCTACTGGGACGACACTTCGGTGAACCTCTTTCGAATTTATCTCGCGCCGGGCGCGGCCGAGGCGGATGTGAAGCGGAGCATCCTCGAGAAGTTCGGCAATCAGCGCCGGCTGTTCGTTCTCACGAATCGGGAAGTGCGGCGTTACATCCTGCGGCTCACCGATCAATGGTTCGGCATCACGTATGTGCAGATCGCGGTTGCCGTATTGGTGGCAGTGCTGGGCATCGTCAACACGTTGACCGTTTCCATCACGGACCGCCAGCGCGAACTCGGTGTGTTGCAGGCCGTCGGCGGGCTGCGCAATCAGATTCGCGGGACCATCTGGCTGGAAGCGCTGGCCGTGGGCGCCGTCGGATTGATATTGGGATTGGCGTTCGGCGCTTTGCAGCTTTTTTACAGCTTGCATAATGAGGCGATCGACATCGCGGGTGTGCGGCTGGCGTATGAATATCCCTATGGCATCGCGCTGTGGCTCGTGCCGGGCATCCTCTTCGTGGCGTTTCTGTCCGCCATCGCGCCGGGCGAGACCGCCGTTCGTGGATCGCTGGTCGAGGCACTTGAATATGAATAAGCTGGTCATGAATAAGCTAATCGTCGGCCTTCTGCTCGCCGCGGCGTTCGCGCATGCACAGGACGCCCGCCAGATCGTCGCCGAATCGGAAAACCGCTCGCGGTCGAAATCGCAGCAGTATGAAGGCACGCTTGAAGTGATCGGCGCTTCGCACAGAATCAGCCTCAAGCGCTGGGATTATCGCCGCATCGGTTCGTATGGCGCAAGCAAGGCGATTCTCCGTTTCAACGCTCCGGCCGAAGTGAAAGGCGTCGCGCTGCTGATCGTCAATCACACCGACCGCGCTTCCGATCAGTGGATGTGGACGCCCGCGATCGAGCGCGACCGGCGTATCGCCACGCAGGACCGCGCCACGCGCTTCTTCGGCACCGACTTCAGCTTTGAGGATCTGGAGGAACGCGACGTGGATCAGTTCGATTACAAGCTTGTGGGCGACGACGCGATCGAGGGGGCGGCGTGCTGGAAGATCGAATCCAAGCCCAAGCAGTCGAAGACCTCGCAGTACACGTCCTCCTTGGTCTGGGTCCGCAAGGATAACTATGTCGTCGCGCGGATTGAGGACTACAACAAGGACCAGCTGATCCGCCGCATTCTGTACAGCGACATCCAGCAGCTCGACGGCATCTGGACGCCGCGCACCGTGGAAGTCTTCGACGCCACGCGCAAGAGCCGCACCGTATTGAAGCTCGAAAAGCTCCAGTACAATCTTCCGATGAAGGAGGAAGATTTCACGCTCGAGGCGCTACGGCGTGGGTAGCCTGGCGTGGGCGCTTTGGCCTGCGCTTTTGTGCATCCCTTGCGCGGCCCAAAACTTCAGCCAGCGCGGTTTCATCGAGACCGATAACGAACTATACCGGCAGACTGCCCCCAACGACCGCGACCAGGTCATCGATGCGGATTTGTTCCGCTATGAGGCGTCCTACAAGGCGCTGCCTTGGCTGCGACTCGCCGGCTCCTTCGACGCGCGCTTTGACACCCACGACGAAACGGATTTTTCGGCGCACCTGGATTGGCAGGACCGGACGCTGCGGCGGCCCTCGTTCTCGGCGCGCGAGTTCAACGCCACCATCACCAAGGACAAGCTCACCGCCGTCTTCGGAAAACAATTCATCCGTTGGGGCGAGGCCGATATTTTGAATCCGACCGATCGTTTTGCGCCCAAGGATTTTCTCACCGTCACCGATCCCGATTTTCTTGCCGTCCTCGCCGCGCGTGTGACCTACGACACCGGAACGAATTCACTCGATTTTGTTTGGCAGCCGCGCTTCACCCCCAGCCGCATGCCGCTGATCGACGAACGTTGGACCGTGCTCCCGCCCCAGGCCGAAGGCTACGCGCTGGTGGATTTGGGGTCGGAGTTTCCAGGCCGGTCGGCCTTCGGCGCGCGCTGGAAACACATCGGCTCGGGCTACGAATTTTCCGCCAGCTTTTATGACGGTTTGAATTACCTGCCGGATATTCAGTTCAATCTGAACCCGCTCGCCGACGCGATCGAATTCGTCCGCACCTATCCCGAACTGCGCTTGTACGGAGCCGACGCCGCGATTCCGCTGCGCTGGTTCACGGTGAAGACCGAAGCGGCGTATTACACGTCGCCCGAGCACGAACAGGACGAATACGTAATTTACGTGCTGCAGTTCGAGCGGCAGATCAAAGAGCTGATGCTCATAGCGGGTTACGCCGGCTCTGTGATCACGGAACGCACGCCCACATTGCAGTTTTCACCCGAGCTGGGCTTCGCCCGCGCGATCCTCGCGCACGCGCAGTATATGATCGACACCAACCGCAGCGTCGCCTTCGACACCGATGTGCGGCAGAACGGGCAGGGAAGCTGGCTGCGCGCCGAGTATTCACAAGCCTTCGGACAGCACTGGCGCGGGACGGCCGGTTATAGTTGGATTCGCGGCAGCGACAACGACTTTCTGGGGCAGTTTCACCGCAACTCGTTCGCGCTGCTCGCGCTCCGCTACAGCTTTTAGCACGGGCTTACGCCGATTGCAGGGCTTCGTACACCTGCTCGGCATGCCCGTCCGGTTTCACCTTGCGGAAAATCTTTTTGATCTTGCCATCCGCGCCGATCAGAAACGTACTGCGCTCGATGCCCATGTACTTGCGACCGTACATGCTTTTTTCCACCCACGCGCCGTAGCTCTGGGCCACTTTGTGATCGGTGTCGGCGAGCAGCGTGAACGGCAGGTCGAACTTGCTCTTGAATTTCGATTGCGCGGCCGCTTTATCGGGCGATACGCCCACGATCACCGTGTCAGCCTTGGTGAATTTCTTCGAGTGGTCGCGAAACTCGCAGGATTCGCGCGTGCAGCCCGGCGTATCCGCCTTGGGATAAAAGTACAGCACCACGTTTTTGCCCTTGAGCGAGGCGAGGTCGAAGGGTTGGCCCTTGTCGTCCTCGGCGTGAATCTCGGGCGCCGCGTCGCCTTCTTTGAGAGCTTTGGCCATAGGGACATTCTACGATACCACCCGCCGTGCGCTACAATGTAGTGCATGAAGACCGAAGTGTACAGTTGGCGCGTTTCCACGGAACTGAAGACCGGTCTGGAGCGCGAGGCGCGGCGCCGCAAGATCTCGCTCGCCGCCGCATTGGATCTTGCCGCGCAGGAGTGGCTCAAGAAGGGTAGCGGAGAGGATGACGCGGCTGAGCAGAAGCGGCTCCATGCCGCCGCGGCGAGAGCCCTTGGCACGATTCACGGCGGCGACCCTTATCGGT
>JASIGB010000459.1:0-2611 GCA_030045355.1 Bryobacteraceae bacterium | reverse complement strand
ATCATCCGAGTCACGCATGAGGCCGAACTCGATGGTGAACCAGAAGAACCGGGCCATCGCCTTGATCACGCTGGTGAGGTAGTGGGTCCGCGTGTCGGGGCCGCGAATCCCGGCCGCAATCTCAGCGGCGGTGTGCGCGCATTCGCCGAAGCGAACCAGGGTCTCGGCAAAATGCTTGTCGGTGTGCATGGGGACGTGGCCGGCGATGTCGTGAAAGATATCGGGCTCAGGCAAATAATCCAACTTGTCGGAACGGCGGATCGTAATCGTGGTAGGAAACTCGCGATTGCGCAAACAATCGAAGAACACAAACGCGGGGACATAACCGCTGACGGCCTTGGCGTGGAATCCGGTGAGCGGCTTTAGGAAGCGGTTGACGTCCGCGAGGCGCGGGATGCTTTCAGGATCCAGGCAGAGCGAGTGGATCCCTTCCAGAAAATGCCGGTTGGCGTAGCCCTCCCAGCGCGGCTGCAATCGGGCATAGAGTTTGCGCCAGGCCGCCTGATTTTCTTCGGAGTACAACTCGTAAGGCTGCTCGATGTAAAGCTGGCCCTCGCGTTGGGCATGCTCAATGAACGGCGAATCGTTAGTCGTTAAACCAGGAACAACAGCCGAAGTCTTCATACTCGCCTTCCGTCCTCATCATCGCTCCAAAAAGCACCACACGCAAGTGGTGTCAGATCAAGACCTGCGGCCTGGCGAGTCATATACTGGAACTGGAGAGCCCAATGTATCCGCTCAATAAAGGCAGAACCACCCATCAGGCTCACGTCGGCCTGCCCGAAGGAACTTTCGAAGAGGAACACGGCCGCAAGGGATTCTACGGCAAGTCCGCGCACCTGTATCATGCCCATCCGCCCACCGGCTGGATTCGATTCGAAGGCAAGCTGCGCCCGCACTGCTTCGATTTGAATCGCATGAAGCCTTCCGACATGACGGACCCGGAAGGCCAGCCCGCCGCTTTTCTGGGCAACGCCGACATCCGGCTTTCCATGTCGCGCCGCTCGGAGCCCATGCCGTTTTACTTCCGCAATGCCGATGGCGACGAGCTGTACTTCGTCCATCGCGGGCGTGGCAAAATCGAAACCGACTTCGGACCGCTCGATTTTGAGCCGGGCGATTACATCAACATCCCGCGGGCGGTGACGTATCGCATCGTGCCCAAGACGCGCGACAATTTCTTCCTGATCATCCAATCCAAGCACGAGTTCGAGCAGCCCGAAAAGGGCCTGTTGGGCCAGCACGCGCTCTACGACCCGGCAGCGATTATCACGCCGGAGCCTGCGCCGCTGCTCGACGACCGCAGCGAATGGGAAATCCGCATCAAAGTGGACGACGAGATTTCGAAAGTAGTGTATCCGTTCAATCCCATCGACGTGGTCGGTTGGAAGGGCGATCTTACGGTCTGGAAGATCAACATGCGAGACATCCGGCCGGTGATGAGCCATCGCGCACACCTGCCTCCCAGTGCCCACACCACGTTCGTCACCGAAGGCGCGGTGGTGTGCAGCTTTTTGCCGCGCCCGCTCGAAGAAGATGAAGACGCCCTCCGCGTGCCGTTCTTCCATCGCAACACCGACTACGACGAGTTCATCTTCTATCACGACGGCGACTTCTTCAGCAAGGACAACATCCAGGCCGGCATGGCGACGCTGCATCCGCGCGGCATCCATCACGGCCCGCATCCCAAAGCTCTCGCGAATCAGAAGAAGAAAACGCACACCGACGAATACGCCGTGATGCTGGACGGCCTGAATCCCATCCACGTGCTGCCCGCGGGCGAGGATGTAGAATGGAAAGACTATTGGGCCAGTTGGATGGAATCGAAACCCGTGGAGACCCGCTGATTGATCGTTGACCCCGCGACCACGGATTACCAAAGCGTGTACAAGGTTCTCATCGGATCGGTGGTTCCGCGTCCGATCGCCTTTGTCTCGACCGTCAGCCCCGAAGGCACGTTCAACATCGCACCGTTCAGTTTTTTCACCATCGCGAGCGCGAATCCGCCCATTCTAGTCTTCAACCCCGCATTGCGCGGCAATCCTGACGCGCCTGGCGAGCGTCGCGCCGAGCATCGAAAAGACACGCTGCGCAATATCAGCACGGCGCGCGAGTTCGTGGTGAACATCGTCTCCGAAGAATTCGCGCAGCAGATGAACCTTTGTTCCGGCAATTATCCGCCCGAGGTAGACGAATTCCAGGTCTCGGGGCTCACTCCCGTTCCGAGCGATCTGGTGAAAGCGCCGCGCGTGGCGGAATCCCACGTGAATATGGAGTGCCGGCTGCTCTATACGCTTTCGATGAGTGGTCTGGCAAGCGGCGGGAATCTGGTGTTCGGTGAAGTGATCCGCTTCCACGTCGACGATGCGCTGTTCGACAATTATCGCATTGATGCCGACAAGCTGCGCGCCATCGGGCGCATGGGTGGCCCGAGCTACACGCGCACCCTGGACCGGTTCGATATGATCCGCCCGGCCTGATTAACTCGCAAACAGCCGGTCAAAAATCTCGCGCGTGTGGTTCTGGATTTTCGCCAGCTCGGCGTTGAGCGGCTGCCCGTTGCGATGTTCGGGAGTCCAGCGATGCACCAGCTCCGTCAGTACCCGCAGTT